>NZ_JAAHHU010000040.1:0-51534 GCF_010672095.1 Moorena sp. SIO3I6
AGGAAGCAACTCCAATGACTAACAATTCGTGATTCGGCCTTCGAGGAGGGTTAGATAAATTTGGCCAAAATTCCGACTATTCGCGCTCCTTTTCTCCCCATCTCCCCATCTCCCCATCTCCCCATCTATTTTCTAGAGAATGAAACAGCCCTACCAGAATTGGGGGGCTAGGGGGGCGAAACCATACCCATAATCAGCAACGCCTAGTTTTTTGGCATCGTTTACGGCGGTGTTCAGGGGAGAAATGCCGTTTTGGTAGTTGTTGATGCCGATGATAAAGGCGAGATTGCGGGAGAACATATAGCGTGCGATTTTATTAAGTACACAATTATGGTTTTTTATGGAACAGGAATTATTAAGGGAGGCAGGGAATATAGCAGTTGGCATTCAAACTATTTTTGGCAAGAATGAAACAGCCCTGCCTCCTGGAGGTTAGGGGTGGGTACCCATCTATGTTTTTGCCAGAATGAAATCGCCCTGCCCTTAATAAGAGGGACTTTTGAATCTAATTTCACTCTTTGTTAAGGAAACCGACACCTTGTAAAATACTGTCGTATGTATAAATATGAGCTTACCATGTCTACCGAAACTAATTCCCAGACTAAGAACACTACAGGTGCTGATGCGGTTGATGATGCGATCGCAAAGGGAATTGATTTAGATGGCTCCCCAATCCCCAAAGCTAAGTTAGACCTTTACACTCAAGTGATGGGGTTGGAAGCTCAACGGCAACGGAGCGGTGTCAGCAATACCATGAGATCCAGAATTGTGCGGATTGGAGCGAAGCACATTTCTCAAGCAGAACTCAATCAAATGCTGCTCGATGCTGATTTTACCCCTCTTAAAGACAAAGAGATTGCCTTTTACTACGGACCTAAGTAGGGAGTAGGGAGTAGGGAGTAGGGAGTAGGGAGTAGGGAGTAGGGAGTAGGGAGTAGGGAGTAGGGAGTAGGGAGTAGGGAGTAGGGAGTAGGGAGTAGGGAGTAGGGAGTAGGGAAATTCGGATCAAAAATTATCACACTTGATTTAGGATCCCTAGAGTATAAATATCAATAGGGTTGGCGAATTGTTACAGCTCTGAGCTAATTCACCAACCCTATTGTAAGTAACATTAAACGTAAGTATTAAGCTATCAGCCCTTCCCTTAGCGGTGGAACAGGCTTCTAGCCTGTAAGGTAGCCATTAGCTGATAACTGATAGCTAAATGCTTACCAGCAAACACCCTAGACTAAATTAATACTTACCTGCTCCAATACTGTGGAAATTGCTTGAATCAAAACTAGGGAATTTTCTGCCACAGTTGCAGTAATTTCCCTGGTCATCGGTAAGCTATCTACTACGATACCGGTACACAATAACATCATGTAGAGAATTGAGTACTTAAACATAGACCGGGCAAGTTGATTGTCTGTAGGTTCCTTAAGGAGCAACCATGCTTTTTTGATAAAAATACTGCCCAAAAGAATAGCAACTATTCCATAAACGACGCCCGATTCTCCTAAAGGATAGATCAACAATAGGGAGGTGGGGACGACTAATAAGGTGTAATACCAAATTTGACGAACAGTAACCTCTTCACCGGCTACTACCGGTAACATCGGTATCCCAACTTTGGCGTAATCCTCGTGAATCATTAAGGCTAAAGCCCAGAAGTGAGGGGGTGTCCACAAGAACACGATGATAAATAGTAACCAAGGGGCCCAACTCAATTCTCCTGTCACCGCAGCCCAACCCACTAGCGCTGGAATTGCTCCTGCTGCACCACCAATGACGATGTTTTGGGCAGTGTGGCGCTTGAGGATATGAGTGTATATGAGCATATAGAAGATAATGCCAGATAGCGCTAGTAAGGCACTAAGGAGGTTAGCGAAAACTGTTAGCAGGGTGAACGACAGGATTGCTAATGCGATCGCAAACAGCAAAGCATCACGAGGCTGCACTTTCCCAGAGGGAATGGGACGGTGGCGGGTGCGCAACATTTCATAGTCGATATCACGGTCATAGATGCAGTTAAGTACTTGGGCAGATGCTGCGGCCAAAGTCCCACCGACCAGGGTAACTAGCAATAATATGGGATCGACTTGTCCATCGGATGCCAACCACATCCCTGCTGCTGTCGTAATTAATAGTAGTGGAATAATTCGAGGCTTTGTTAGTTGATAGTAACTTTGAATAACCTCTCTTATGTTTTCATGTTGACGGGTTAAACTAGTCCCAAGCATTCAATTCACCGAAAATTGTTAGCAAGGGGAGAGCTGGAAGCCCCTGTCGATTCACGCATGGGGAGGAAAGCTCTCCCCTTACATGACAGCAGCGCGACAGCGCATCCTTAGAATACGTAGGCATAGCCATCCCTCCCGTGTATAGTGCTGCAATACTTGTGATTGATTCCAGTGACTCGGCCAGATTTAGTCTGGATGTCGAAGCTACCGGACTTCCGACACAGAACCCGACCTACATGGGTTCCCGCTTTCTTGCCTTTGGGTACAACCGCCCTGACGATATCGCCACTTCTGAAACCGAAATGAACTTGCTGACGAGTACGGTGGCGGTATGGGAAGCCATACTTATCAACACCAGCCATCTGTCGGTTTCCATGTCCTGATGCTGTGATGGTTAAACATTGCTTAGTCTCAAGGGTGAGATGGACAACAACTCCTACACAGGCAGCATCAAGCCAGTGAGTTTTAGGAAGATCTAATCGGCAACGGTTATACTTAGTTTGTCCACCTGTGCCAAACTCAATAGGTAAACCTGTAGCAATCAACTCCTCAGCAATCTTGTTCCGAGTTGAGTTGACCGCTGCCGCATCTAATAACGGTTGCTTAACTTGGCTGAGAATTCGATTGAGTAGGTCAGACTTACCACAGAGGAAGTCTCTGATATCTTGGTTTCCTTTAGCCTGGTTACAGTCATGGCAAGCAAGGGTCAGGTTAGATACTCGGTCAGATCCCCCTTTGGATTTGGGGTGAATATGATCGACTTCCAAACGGGTGTCTGTGGCTTGGCAGTATGCACATTGCCGATTCCATTTCTCTAACAGGTACTCTCTGACTTCATACCCCTGTAGTTCACCCTGCTGGTAGTCAACACCTGAAACTTCAGGGTTGATCATTTTCTGCGTGTCAAATCTAACTCGCTCTAATGAGATTCCTGTAACGGGAACAAACTTGGTTAATCGTCTAACCCAAGTCATCGTAGTCAGAACCCGATGGAGCATCGATGGAGCAAGCCAACCTTCTGGACGAGTACGGTTTAAGAATCTAGGTTGACGATACCGGGTTTTACGGTTTCGCCTTCCTCTCCTCAATTTTCGTCTGTCCTCAAGATCAGCCTTAATTTGCTGCCCTCGGTGATAGAGTTCTGTTCCCCATATAACCTTGTCATCTTGCACCAGGGCAAGCCCAGTTACTTTGGAGCCTGGGTCGATTTTGAGTTGGACTGGTTTGGGGGCATCATCAACTGCTTTGTTGAGGATAATGGTGAATGGATACCGCTTAAATACCGCTGCCTTGCCTGCTTTAAGTAGGCTACGAGCCATCCCAGGTTTGCAAGGGTTGAGCGGTTTTCGGTTGGTATCTAAAACTAGAACGTAGTTTGTAGACATGGTTTCGTCTCTTCTACTTGCGTGTTACTTTTGCCTCGACAAGGTTAGATAGGTTTGTCCTGTTTCAGACACTTCCTTAATCCCTCTACAGATGTTTAATCTGAAACCTCAGAGCCTAGAGCTGGCAAGCACCCTAGGGTGAGATAGCCTATCTAACGTAGCCAGTCTAACTGGCTTAGTCTGGTCAACTACAGGATCTCTTGCCCGTCGATTGATCGGTGGGGTGGAATCCCAGTCGGGATTGTTGACCAATTCCTTCGCTAAAAAGTCTCAAGTATGAAGGATATTTGCCCTTAGGTTTCCCGTAGGATAGACCAATAAAACACTTAATCCTTCATACTTAATCCTTCATACTTCATGTCCTGATACGTCATACTGTCCTTGACACTCCACACTTGCGCGGTCACGTAAGGCGAAGACTGTAAACCCTACCAGTACTCCTAATAACGCTGCTCCCACTGCTTGATGGCAGATAGTTAGTAGTTCCACTTGTAGCCTTAACCGGAAGGTAGCAACACCGAGGAGTATCTGTAAAACTACCAAGCTAGCAGCTAGATTAGCTAACTGTCGCAGTACTGGATGTAGGGCCGGTGTCCGGGATGCTATCACCACCACCGCAACTGTTGCTACGGTCGCTGGCACCACACCAGCAATATGGCTATTCATCACGGTACACAGCTCAGATGCGCCAAAACACTGATGCACTGCCCAGCGGGAAGCGACTAGTCCACCTAATAGACTTTGTAGATAAACAAAAATCACTGCGCTTAAGCTCAGCCAAGGTAACTTCCCAACTGAACCTGTTCCTTGATAGGGGGTCAGCAGTGTACCAATCACGATTAGAGTTGAGAAAAATAGCAGTGCTGTTCCTAGATGAGCAGTGACGATATCAAACCGGAGCAGTTCTGTAACCGTCAGTCCGCCGAGGACTCCTTGGAAAATAATTAGCCCTAGAGCAAATGTGGATATCCAGGGCAGCCAGTTCGGTAAATCCCGCCGATACCACCAAGATAAGCTCGCCAGAGCGATCGCACTAATACCAATCAAGGATGCATCAAGGCGGTGAAACCACTCTAAAAATACTTGCAAATTCATCTGCTGGCTTGGCACGAGCTGACCATAGCATAAGGGCCAGTCTGGGCAAGCCAGACCAGCATTCATCACCCTGGTAGCACTGCCTACTGCCATCAACAGCAAGGTAGCGATCGCAATTTTCCACACCAAGCTCCGAATCCTGGCCTGAGGCTGGGTCAGGTTGTTGGAGGTTACATCATTCTGATTCTGATCAAGAGCCGATTGAGCTATAGCCATCTGCAATAGGAAAATGCAAACTAAGTTAATCAAATCCCGAGTAGTGGCTCATTTTCGTTGGTAGAAGATTGCCAATCTCAAAGATCATCTCTATTCCTATACCACTGTAACCAGCCTTTTCCTTAATTTCTGAAGCTTTAGAGATTTTTCAGATTGCTATTCCCCTGCCCTAAAGGGTCACAGTTACTTGGACTCAATGATTTACTATTGATTTACTTTTTTATATTTTTTTTAGCTATGTTAAGTTTTATTGAATAAAATCTTAAGTTTTGTTGAAATTTTTCGGGTGCTGTGCCAGTGATCCTAAAAAAAAGTCTAAAAATCTCTAGGTGTGACCCAATCAATTGTTTAGCTGCTTTACCGTAGTTAATAGAGCAAGCCAAGCTTGCTCTAATATCCTCTACTCACGCCCGTCACTGCTAGCAGGCCATCAGAATTGTTGTCTGTAATGTGGACACTATGGGCGGAGTAGCTCACCAGAAGGCTGATTTTCCTTAAAAATATAGCCATGCCCTGACATTCTAGGACACTAAATCGGTTCGTGCCTCGCCTGCCTTGATAATCCCTGTTACTTTTGTTGATATAAGTATTCAACCCTAATCTCGTGAACATTCCAAGCCAAATTTCAACCCTTATTGCTGGCATTTTCATAACCCTGATTAGTCTCTGGTACGGTCAGAATCATGGACTTTTGCCAGTAGCCGCCTCCTCAGAAGCTGGTGATGTAGATGGTCTGTTCAACCTGATGATGACCATTTCCACTGGTCTATTTCTCCTCATCCAAGGGGCACTTATCCTAATAGTCATCAAATTTCGTAGACAAAAAAAT
This sequence comes from Moorena sp. SIO3I6, assembly GCF_010672095.1. NCBI lineage: Bacteria > Bacillati > Cyanobacteriota > Cyanophyceae > Coleofasciculales > Coleofasciculaceae > Moorena > Moorena sp. SIO3I6. The sequence continues at coordinate 5,748 of NZ_JAAHHU010000040.1, forward strand.
GACCAAACCGATGGGCCATCGACCCATGGCAATATTCCCCTAGAGATGCTTTGGACCGCAATCCCGACGGTGATTGTCTTTGTCCTAGCTGTCTATAGCTTTGAGGTCTACAACTCTATGGGAGGTCTGGATCCGATGGCTTCTCATGACCACCATCGCCAGGAGATTGCCCACAATCATCAGATGTCACCATCTGGGCAAGAGGGGAATGAAAGTCTGATTGCCATGGCTCCGGGTCAAGGCACAGTTGCCCTAGGTATTGGAACGCCTCCAGGACAAGAAGGTCAAGGTGAACCCCTAGAGGTTAATGTCGCTGGTATGCAGTATGCCTGGATTTTCACCTACCCTGAAACCGGTGTTATGTCTGGGGAGATGCATGTCCCAGTTGGACAACCGGTTAAGCTGAATATCGAAGCTAACGATGTGATCCACGCCTTCTGGTTGCCAGAGTTTCGGATTAAGCAAGATGCTATCCCAGGTCGGATTAGTCAACTAGGGTTTACAGCAACTAAAGTGGGTGATTACCCGATCATCTGTGCTGAACTCTGCGGGTCCTACCATGGAGGAATGAAAACTCGATTAATCGTTGAAACACCGGAAGAGTATCAAGCCTGGGTTCAGGAAAATCAATTCGCTAGTGCAGACACCATGGAAAAAGCGGTGGCTGTTAATCCTACGACCATGTCAGAGGGTGAGTTCTTGGCTCCCTATGCCTCTGAAATGGGTATTGATTCCCAAACTCTCCAACACCTAGACCACTCTCACCATCATCCTGCAATTATCAAATAAGTTCATTTAAGAATTAAGAATTTAGAATTAAGAATTTAGAATTAAGAATTTAGAATTAAGAATTTAGAATTAGTTCATTCTCCATTTTCCATTCTCCATTCTCCATTCTTCATTCTTCATTCTTCATTCTTCATTCTCTTGCCTATTGCCTCTTGCCTATCCTTTTAGTTCATCACACCTCCACTATCCCATGACGACGCAAGTAGAAAAACCGGAATCTGTCAAAGATGCTGGTCATGTTGAAGAACATGAGCGGCGTTGGCAAGATTACTTCACCTTCAATACCGACCATAAAGTGATTGGGATTCAATACCTGGTCACTTCATTTGTGTTCTATTTCATCGGTGGCGCATTAGCTGGATTAATTCGCACTGAGTTGGCAACGCCAGACCCGGATTTATTGAGCCCTTTAACCTACAACCGAGTGTTCACCATGCACGGAACAATTATGTTGTTCCTATGGATTATTCCAGCTGGTGCTGCTTTTGCTAACTATCTGATTCCCTTGATGATTGGGGCAAAGGATATGGCATTCCCCAAGCTGAATGCGGTGGCATTCTGGATGAATGCTGTGGGGGGTTTGCTGTTAATGAGTAGTTTTTTCGTAGGTGCTCCCGAAGCCGGTTGGACCTCTTACCCCCCTTTGAGCTTGATTAGTTCTCAGGTGGGTGAAGAAATTTGGATTGTGAGCATCCTGGTGATCGGGACTTCCTCAGTGCTAGGGGCGCTTAACTTCTTCACCACTATTGTGAAGATGCGCACACCTAGCATGACTATTCATGATATGCCTCTGTTTTGCTGGGCAATGTTAGGAACCTCAATCCTAGTGTTGATTGGTACTCCAGTCCTAGCAGCAGCGTTAATTTTCCTGTCCTTTGATTTAATTGCTGGCACCAATTTCTTTAACCCGGCTGGGGGAGGAGACCCAATTGTCTACCAGCACATGTTCTGGTTTTACTCCCACCCAGCGGTGTACATCATGGTGCTACCGTTCTTTGGGGTAATCTCCGAAATCCTACCGGTACATGCCCGTAAGCCGGTTTTTGGCTATCGTGCGATCGCATACTCCAGTATGTTGATTTGTTTCCTAGGACTAATTGTCTGGGCGCACCATATGTTCACTAGTGGCACTCCTGGTTGGTTGCGGATGTTCTTTATGGCTGCCACCATGCTGATTGCTGTGCCCACAGGGATTAAGGTGTTTAGCTGGGTGGCAACGATTTGGGGCGGAAAAATCAGCTTAAATAGTGCCATGCTCTTTGGTATGGGCTTTATCTCGGCATTTTTGATTGGGGGTCTCAGCGGTGTCATGCTCGCTTCCGTTCCCTTTGATGTTCATGTCCATGACACTTATTTCATTGTGGCTCACTTCCACTACGTTCTATTTGGTGGTAGTGTGCTCGGATTATTTGGCGCAGTTTATCACTGGTTCCCCAAAATGACCGGGCGAATGGTCAACGAAACCTTAGGACGCATTCACTTTGTGTTGACCTTCATTGGTCTAAATATGACCTTTTTGCCGATGCATGAGCTAGGTCTATTGGGTATGAACCGTCGGGTTGCTATGTATGACCCCCAGTTTCAAAGCCTCAACATGATCTGCACTATTGGCTCCTATCTTCTAGCGGTTTCTACCATACCCTTTGTGATTAACATCCTCTGGAGTGTGAACCGTGGTAAAATCGCTGGTCGCAATCCTTGGAGAGCTCTGACATTAGAGTGGCAAACTACCTCTCCTCCTGCTATTGAGAACTTTGACGAGGAACCCATTTTGTGGTCCGGTCCTTACGAATACGGTATCGACAGTTATAGTGTTGACACCGATAAACAGGTCGAGGAGTTGCTGGTTGAAGTTAAAGGAGATGTTGGGTAAGTGTGGGTTTAAGGTTGTTTGGTTGAAGGTTGTTTGGTTGAAGGTTTGTTTTGGTTGAAGGTTGAAGGTTGTTTGGTTGAAGGTTGTTTGGCCACGCTACGCGAACAACCTGTTAACCTACCCTACGGGAACGCCAAGGGCGAACAACCTGTTAACCTACCCTACGGGAACGCCAAGGGCGAACAACCTGTTAACCTACCCTACGGGAACGCCAAGGGCGAACAACCTGTTAACCTTCAACCTTCAACCTGCTAACCTTCAACCTCCTAACTTACCCTAATCGAAGCTCAACAGGCACAAATGTCAGCTGAAGAAGATTAATTCAAAGGAATTTATGCAAGGCTCAACGATAGATCCGTCTAAAACTAGCCTCAACTATCATCATGAGGTTGAGGCGGCAGAGGTACATCACGAGGAGCATCCGGATTTTCGGATGTTTGGTTTGGTGGTGTTTCTGGCTGCTGATAGTATGACCTTCTTGGGAATGTTTGCCGCTTTTTTAATTTATAAAGCGACCATGCCAGCTTGGCCTCCAGAGGGTACAGAATTAGAATTATTGGTGCCAACAATTAACACCATTATCCTGATTACTAGTAGTTTCGTCATGCACCGGGGCCAGAGTGCTATTAAGAAGAATGATGTCTCTGGTTTGCGACTCTGGTTTGGAATCACTGCTCTGATGGGTGCGATGTTCTTAGGAGGACAAGTCTATGAGTACACTCATGTAGACTTTGGTCTGACTACTAACTTATTTACCAGTTCTTTCTTTGCCTTAACTGGTTTCCATGGTCTTCATGTTACTTGCGGACTCGGGTTAATTATGTTAGTATTAATGCGATCGCTAAATTCAAAGCACTACTCCAGTGAAGAGCATTTTGGTGTAGAAGCCGCAGAACTCTACTGGCACTTCGTTGATGTGGTGTGGATTGTTCTGTTTGTAATCGTGTATTTGATTAATTAGTTTTCGCCACAGTTTTCTTAACAAAGTTTTGATGCACTACCCCCCGATTGGGGGGATTTTTTTTTGAAGGTTAAGCGGTTGGAGGTTAGCAGGTTGAAAGTTAGCAGGTTGTTCGCGTAGCGTGGCCAATAGGCCAAGGTTGTTCGCGTAGCGTGGCCAAAGGCCAAGGTTGAAGTAGGGTGTGTTAGGGGCGGACTTGCCCTGATGTTTCACCTCGTGGCCAGGGCTGGGATAGTCCGCCCCGTAACGCACCACCAAAAGTTGAAGTAGGGTGTGTTATACTAAGTTGCGATCAAAGGTACAACTTTATCTGCCCCCAATCTCCCCATCTCCCCATCTCCCCATCTCCCCATCTCCCCATCTCCCCATCTCCCCATCTACTATCTTTGAATGCAACTCGGTATTAGGGGCGGACTTGCTCTTATGTTTCGCCTCGTGGCCAGGGTTGGGATAGTCCGTCCGGAAATGAAACGGGCAAGATGCCCGTTCCACCAAGATGCCTGTTTATGGATGGTGGTAGCGCTAATCCAAACAGCACAGGTGAATTTAACCCGTTGGATTCCTTAGAATTTTAATCAATCACTTAGGATTTCTATAGTAGGGAAGGATGTCATCTTGTTTAGGAAAATTTCGATATAAAAATACCATGATAACGGCAAACGATATAGCTGCTACAATTGCTTTTTGGCCTAATAATGGTTCCATTGAAGCTTGATAATCGTTTATCGAAATTAATTCACCGTTTGATATACTATAGTATTGTCCAATCATAGAAATTGTCACAATAGTATTGTGAAGACTATGACAAATGATTGGTACTATTAATTTGCCAGTTTTAAAGTATAGAACACAATATATAGTTCCTAAAATGAACAATGGTACAATATTCAAATTCAAATGGCAAATCGCAAATAATAAAGATGAGGTTAATATTCCAGCTTGAATACCCCATTTTATTGCCCACTTCTGCAAGATTATACCACGAAAAATCAGCTCTTCAAATAACGGAGCAAAAACAATCGTCGAAAAGCTAAAAGAAAGTATCCCGATAGTATTTGTAAATTCTGATTTATTAATTAATTTTTCAAAAACATAATCTGGAACAATTAAAGAAAGATAATATAAATTCAACGAATGACAGTTCCAAGCAAATATATAGTTAAAAAATACTATAACTAAAATTAGTTTTAGATTAATACTTTTTGGTTTAAAAATGCCAAAATTATCAAAATTAAATCCAAATTTGTGGAGATGTTTAAATAAAAAAAATCCGGTTAAACACTCTAATATTAGAATAAATACCATGTCAAAATTGGCATTTTCGAAAATCCCAAAGCAATTCCAATTCACCAATAAAAACAATACAATATCTATAATAATAAATATTATTAATAATATGACCGATAATAAAACTGGAAAAGCTATAAACCAATATAAGCAAAATTCAGTAATATTAAGCTTATTGAAGGGGAAATTTATTGAGTTTTTACCCAATGAGTTTTCTGAATAAAAATTAGTTCTCTTGTCGGGCAAAAGTAATAGGACTGATAATCCCAAAATACTTAATAATCCGAACCATCCCCACTTACTTGCATATCCCTTGTCGTAACTATATAGACGGCATCCTTTGAGAAGAGGTATATATCCATATCCTATTGTTAATATAGTTAAAGAAATTAAAAATCTAGGAAATGGTAATGAAAAACCTTCACAAATCAATAAAGTTAATACACAAATTAATAACGGAATAAACTGGAAAGCTAATCCACAAATAATGAGATTGAAAGATTCATTTTTGGAATTGGTATTATTGATTTTCATTGCCTAAATAGGGAATAAAATATTATTGTTAACGTGAATTAGACGAACTATACAACACTGAAATAAAGACGCTCGAATAGCTGTGAAGCAATTAGATTTCAGCCACCTATGACGAGAATTGTATAGTGAGAGGAGATCACACGCATTTTCCGTGAGGTAGAGATTTTTGCTAATTTTTTCAGCACTATTGGCAAAAATCGTAGTATTACTTGAATCTAATTCCTCCGATATGAGTACCACAACTAGTTTTGTAATTTGCTGCTTCTCAAAGCATTTCATCCCAATGGCATAGAGAGGATTGACAAAAACAGAGGGAGTGGGCAAGCTTGAAAGCAGAAACCACTTATCTGAGGGGGCGACATGCGCCCTAAAAATATGACTATATAAGCCTTTGAGGCCAATGAGCTATGGCTTGATACAGTCGGAAATTGACCCTCGATTCATATTATGGAAGCTCAAACCCTTATAACTATGTCCAAGGTCGTGCCCAAAACAGCATGTATATTTTAGGTGCGACCCGTGGCGAATTTAATTCGCCAAGTAAGAGCGCACCTGAAGTAACTTATGGACTGAAATTATTACCCAGTAAGGATTTCAGCTTGCATGTCGCCCCCCCAGAACCACTTATATAGCGTTTCTCATAGTAATTAAATACACAAGATTTTTTCCCGATTCCCGATTCCAGACTCCCTATTATCGATTCCCTACTCCCTATTGCCTACTCCCTATTCCCTATTCCCTATTCCCTATTCCCTATTCCCTTGACTAAATGATTACCCCTATTCACAGATTCCTAACAACTCCTTGTAATAAACGATTTACTCCTCAAGTTATCTTTTGGTTTAGCCTCAGCCTAACCTTTACGGTAGTGTATAGCTTCCTAGCACTACGGGAAGCATTCAGCGGTGAGTATATTGTCCAAGATGATGCACGACAACATATATTTTGGATGATGCGATTTCTTGATCCAGAGCTGTTTCCTAAAGACTTAATTGCTGATTACTTTCAAACGGTTGCTCCAGCTGGCTACACTACAGTCTATCGAGTGATAGCAGCATTGGGTGTTAATCCATTGCTATTTAACAAACTCTTACCGGTAGTGTTGAATCTGGTTAGCGCTAGCTATTGCTTTTGGGTATGTCTGGAATTGTTGCCAGTACCGGCAGCTGCCTTTAGTGCTACCCTGTTGCTGTCTCAAGCGTTGGGTATGACTGATACGGTGGTGTCTGGAACACCGAAGGCGTTTGTCTATCCCCTATTGTTGGGGTTTATGTATTACCTAGTGCGGGGGTCATTGTGGTTTTGTTTGGGTGCGATCGCACTCCAAGGTCTATTCTATCCCCAGTTAGTCTTTATCTCTTCCGGTACCTTAGTTTTACGACTATTTGAATGGCGCAATGGTAAGTTAGGCTTATCCCAACAGCGACGTTGGTTGTGTCTGGCAGGATTGATAGTCGCCTTTTTGGTGATGCTGCCCTATGCTCTCAAAACCAATGAGTTTGGTCCAGTGATTTCTGTCGCTGAAGCCAGACAGTTACCAGAGTTTTTTCCAGGGGGGCGATCGCGTTTTTTTTATGACGATGATCCCGCTAAGTTTTGGTTAAAAGGTAGAAGCGGAATTCGTCTGACTTCGATTCTTACTCCAGCTACTAATGCAGCGGGATTTTTACTGCTGCTCTTGCCCTTATTTCCCAATAAATTTCCTTTAGTCAAGCAGATCAGTAAAGAAATTACCCTTTTGCTCCAGATGGTGATAGCGTCTCTCGGGATGTTTGTTGCTGCTCATGTTTTGCTATTTAAATTACATCTTCCTAGTCGCTATACTCAACATAGTCTGAGAGTGATAATGGTGCTAAGTGCTGGCATAGTTTTTATCATTCTGATTGATAGCATCTTTAAGTGGGCAAGCCAGCCTAGCCAAAGCGGTTTTTCTAACTCTGGTTTTTCTAGTATTTTTTCTATACCTAACGTTTTGGCGATAGCAACTACTACGATAATTGCAGCAGCCTTACTATTATATCCTAGTTTTGTAGATGATTTTCCCATTACTGCCTATAAAGTCGGGGATACTCCATCCTTGTATAACTTTTTTCAACAACAACCGAAAGATAGCTTAATTGCTTCTCTGTCTCCAGAGATGAATAATATCCCCACCTTTGCTCAGCGTTCGGTTTTGGTAGCCAGTGAGTATGCTATTCCTTACCACGTCGGATATTATCAGAAATTTCGACAACGAACTCTAGACTTAATTGATGCTCAATATAGTGCTAATATGTCCGTTGTTAAGGAGTTTATTAAAAAGTATGATATTGATTTTTGGGTACTAAACCCAATTGAGTTAAAGGCTGATGCTATTAAAGATCGCAAGTGGTTGAAGCAGTATCAGCCAGCAGCTAATCATGCTATTCAACAACTTGAACAAGGCATAAAACCTGCTTTGGAAGAAGTGATGGCATCTTGTTCGGTGTTTGAAACTCAGGGATTGGTGGTTTTGGAGGCGAAATGTATTGTTAGGGAGTAGGGATTAGGGAGTAGGGAGTAGGGAGTAGGGAGTAGGGAGTAGGGAGTAGGGAGTAGGGAGTAGGCAAAAGGCAACAGGGAAACAATATTGTTTTCTTCAGCTATTAAAAAAATGCTATATTACTTGATTGAAATTGATTAACTTACTGCTCCATAAATTTCGTAAATAGCTAATCGTTAAAATTGCCAACAGTAAAATTATTGATTTGTTAAATACTGTAAATGAATAAAAAAATAATCTTGACATTTTTGTTTTTATTAGTAATAATAAAAATGTCTGGTGTTTCGATATGATTATCGGACAAAAAGCCGCGCTTGAGACCATCATTACAAGAGCGCGGCTTATTCCCCAAGTACATTGGAGCTAATTCCATGATGGCAAAAAAACGCTCAACTGATCATGCTATCTACTATCAGCGATACCTAGATCGCCTGGCACAACTAGCAGGGAAGAAACCCCCTCGCCCAAAATCCTATCCTCGTCCCCTAACTGACTTAGACCGAATTCTGATTCAACTGTACAGTCACTGGCAACTGGCCATGACACCAAAGGAATTCATCTCGAAATGGGAGGTTAGTCGAGAAGACATGGCATTAATCTGCTCCCGCTCCATCAGTACAGTTAACAGCTGGTTTGCTGGAAATAAGCGCTATAAAGCTCCTGCTGCTGACGTCTTACGAGGTGTAACTATTAGCATTTAATCTTATCAAACCTTGTCATACCTTTACAAAGGTTTTACTATAGATTTATCAAGTATTAAGACTAAAAAATATGTCACCCCAAAAGAGGCAGCCGAATATTACGGCGTCTCGATCACAACTCAATGACGATGGGACAAAGACGGAAGGCTCGACAGTATTAGAACCCAAGGCAATCAGAGCAGGTTCTGCATTGAAGGAAAAGACCCGAAAAGTAAGCCCGTTATCGGTTATGCACGGGTCTCTACCCATTCCCAACGAGATGACCTCGACAGACAAGCTCAATTTTTACGGTCAAAATACCACTACGCTGAAATTGTTTCAGAAGTTGGATCACGACTCAATTTTAGGCGGCGCAAATTTCTCAAAATATTGGAGCGAATATACTCGTCTGATATCTCAGCATTTGTCGTTGCCTATCCAGACAGAGCAGTCAGATTTGGGTTTCCATTACTTGAATGGTTGTTCCAAAAAGGTAAGGTCAAACTCGTGGTTCTCAATGAACGCAAGCTGTCCCCAGAACAAGAGCTTGTCGAAGATATCTTGTCCTGCCTCCACTGTTTCTCTGCTAGGCTTTACGGACTCGGAAAATCTCAAAAGCAAGTCACGCAAGCGGTACAAGACAAAATCTCGGAACCAGACGATGAAATTGACACCAAACAGTGTCAATAAAATCAGGGTGTTTCCTTGTAAAGAGCTTCACAAGATTTGGAAAACTTGGCTTAATGCATACAGGTGGATCTACAACTGGTCTATCGCTACTATCAAAAATGGCTATGTTGGTAGTGCTTATGATCTACAAAAACTGGCTAGAAACTCTGATAGACCAGAGTGGGTAAAAACCCTACCCGGACATCAATTACAAGAAGCTGTTGCCGATGCAATTGATGCGTCAAAACAAGCCAAAGCTAATGGAGGTTTTGCTAAATTTAAGTCTTGTCGAGAAACAAGTCAGGTAATCAAATTCAAAGCGGGAAACTTCAAGAAAGGTTCTTGGTACCTAAGAAAGGTAAAAGGCTTGTCTTTCCGTTCACCTCAAGGCTTTCCTGATCAATGTATTTACGGGACCCAGCTAGTGTGGATAAAGGGAAAATGGTATGGTATTTTTCCTGAATACATTGAGCCGACTCCTACGACTGTTGACAAGGTGATAGCTTTAGACCCAGGGATTAGGACTTTCTTGACTGGATTTGATGGCTTCAGTTATCTCGAAATAGGGACTGGTGATATTGGTAGAATCCAAAGACTTTGTCAACAGTTAGATCGTTTGATGAGTCGTATTGACTTAAGCTCTGCCAAACGTCAGAGACGAGCAATGAGGAAAGCTTCCCATCGGTTACGCCAAAAAATCCAAGATTTGATCAAAGACTGCCACAACAAGTCAGCTTCTTTTCTTGTTAATAACTACAAGCTGATTTTTATTCCGACATTTGAGACCTCTCAAATGGTAGTGAAGTCAGCCAGGAGATTAAATAAGAAAACAGCTCGTAACATGCTCACTTGGAGTCACTATAAGTTTCGTCAACATTTAATACAAATGGCTGATCGAAATGACGTGAGAGTGGTCTTAGTTAATGAATCTTACACAAGTAAGACTTGTCCAGAATGTGGTCAAATTCACGAAAAATTAGGCGGTAACAAAAAATTTCAATGCCCAAAATGTGGTTTCTCGTTACCACGGGATTGGAATGGCGCGCGAAACATAATGATTCGCGCTTTGTCGGCAACAACCACCAGGTTTTCATCTGGTGCTATACAGGTCATTCCTGCTGATGAGTAGGTTTGTACAGGTTAAATGTTGCACATCTTGCCCTGATGGATTTTTTGTTAGAAAATTTCGATGCTATTCCCAGGGAGTTGTTGGAGCGATTATGTGGTAATAATCTTGAAGGTTATTCGCCTTAGGAATACTGGTAAACAGTAGACCCCGTGGTGCGTTACGGGCAGCAACCTAACGCTGGCTATCGAGAAAATGAGGGCGAGCCCTTCCCTAACGCACCCTACGTAACTGTCGGGGTTTACACATCAATAACCTAAAGACTTCTGTTTACAATAAAACTTACTAGTTTATTGACCTAATGATCATGTCAAATCAAGCTTTAACAGACTATTTCAACTTTCTTGCTCCTACTGACATTCGCCTCAAAGGAACAAGAATTGGTATTGAAACCATATTATATGACTATCTAGACTGTCATAAAACCCCAGAAGAAATTGCTCAAGCTTATACATCATTAACTCTAGAACAAGTCTACGCTACTATCCTCTATTACCTGCAAAATCAAAACGCTGTGAGCGAATATATGAAAAACTGGCTCTTTCATGGTCACACTATGAGAGAGCAGCAACGACTCAATCCGCCTCCTATTTCTGAAAAAGTGCGCCAATTAAGAGCAATAAGAAAAGCTAGGGAACAAGGGAATGAGTATTAAGTATCTAATTGATGAAAATGTTAATTCTCTCTATCCTACACAAATTAGACGAAGAGAACCCAGTATTGTGATCAAAGTGGTGGGAGAATCGGAAACACCACCTAAAGGTACTCTAGATCCAGAAATTCTTGACTGGTGCGAGGAAAATAACTTTGTGCTGGTAACCAATAACCGGACTTCCATGCCAGTTCACTTAACTGACCACCTAGCACAAGATCACCACATACCAGGTATTTTTATTCTTAACCCTAATTTGACTATTGGAGAAAATCTTGAGGAGTTAATCATAGCAGCTCTTGCATCTGAAGACAATGAGTACCAAGATCGCATTGTTTATTTGCCTCTGCCATAGGTTGATCAGTAAACCTAAGTATTCATCCATCAGCTATTAGCTATCAGCCATAAGCTTTAGCAATCCTAAATCATTTGTAAAATCATAAAAATCTGGAATCGTTGCTGGGCAAGGGTTATAGAGTTCGCTTTGGGCAATATATTTCACGAATCATTATAATAATATATTTTTGCTCAGTACCAACTCAGTAAAAATTTTATAAATTTTTATAAAATTTCCATAAAAATCCATAATTTTATAGTGACATTTACGGAATTTTATTGCCATTTATACTAATGGTAGGATTTTCTTTTAAGTCAAAACTCACTGGAAGGGTAGCATGTAATCTGAAATCCTTACTGGGTGATAATTTCAGGCCATAAGTTACCAAAAAATACAGGGAGTAGGTCAAAGTTGCAGAACAAAGGAACTATTTACCATCCCTGTACCACATTTTGGCTAAATTTTTATTGCACTTACCATGCTAGAAAGACTCAGCCATAATCAGTTTTGCACGCCGTTTCTGGCTGCTGTCCTTCTAACAACGAATACACACTATCTATGCTCTTCAAGAGCCGTTGGTCTTGCATGATATCACATCAAAATCCCCATTTCAATGTGGAGGTTAGCCAGGTTGTTAATACATCAACAGGTGCATCAACTCCCGATACACCTCCTGGCGCTCCACTTATCCCCCTGATCCAAGGTGGAACAGCAGTGGCTGCAGTCATTGCCTTAACCGTTTACTCTAAAACAATTATCGAAGCGATAACCAAGTTAGTTAAAGAAGCAAAGGAGGATTGATCACTCGATAGCCTAAATTGATCAACTTGGGTTATCGTCGTTAATTACCTTTAATCCCCAGATAGCCTAAACAACTATCTGGGAAATGGTTTTGGTTACTGACAGTAAGCAATCAGCTTTCAGCAATCAGCTTTCAGCAATCAGCTTTCAGCAATCAGCTTTCAGCAATCAGCTTATGCGCTACGCGCACGCTACGCGAACAGCCATTGGCAGTAAGCCAGGCTAAGAGAGCTTTTGAATAAAATAAGTTGACCGCTGACCGCTGACCGCTGACCGCTGAGGTCAAGAAGTCAGGTTTAAGCAGTCCCTTAAAGATCCCACATCACTGGATTATCATCTAAATGGTCTGTAACCAGCCGTCCAATCTGATCAATGTCTTGTAGCTCATCAGCAGCAGACAGCTTAACCTCAACAGCTTGAGCATTGTCAATAGCTTGGGCACTATTTCGGAATCCTGCGATCGCATTAGTTTGTGGCTGAGACATCAACCATGCCAGAGACAACTGAGCCAGGGTACACTGATGACGCTCTGCAATTGGTCGTAGCTGAGCTAATGCTTGCTGTGCTCGTTGATAGTTATCACCGTTGAACAACTTATTTTTGCTGCGATGATCCCCTTCTTCAAACTTGTGCTCTGGACCAAACTTGCCAGTTAATAATCCCTGAGCTAAGGAAGAATAGCCAATAATCGAGATATTGTGCTCTACACAGAAAGGCATAGCATCTTGCTCCACCTGACGCCAAAACAGAGAGTAGGGAGGCTGCAGGCTATCAATTCGTCCGTACTGAGAAGCTTCTGCTAACTGGCTGCGGGAAAAATTGGAGACTCCAATTGCCCGAATTTTGCCTTGCTCTTTCAACGTATTGAGAGCGCTCATGGTTTCCTCAATTGGCACTACCTCACTTCCCAAGGTGCCAGAAGGCCAGTGAATCTGGTAGAGGTCGATATAATCTGTCTTCAGATTTTTCAAGGAACCCTCACAAGCCTCGATCACCTGGTCATATTTAAGATGATTAGCACACACTTTGGTAGCATAAACCAGTTGGTCGCGTACCTCTGCTAGAGCCTGACCAACAATTTGTTCCGAGTGACCCTTCCCGTAAAGTTCTGCAGTATCAACCGTAGTTATCCCCGCCTCAAATCCTGCTCGCAGCCCTTTTATGGTCTCAGCATCTTCAATGCCTACCCACCTAGATTTACCGGCCTGCCAAGTGCCCATGATAATCGGGGTGATTTTTACCTCCGAAGTGCCTAAGGCTTTGGTTTCCATCCTTAACTCCTTTCACTTTTTCGGCCTTACTTAATCATGGAATGATTTTAAGAGTTTTCTGGAATGGGCATCAGGCGTGGAATGGGCATCAGGCGTGGAATGGTCATTAGGCGTAAAATGTGCATTAAATGTTAAATGTGTATTAAACGTGTAATAAACATTAAGTGTGTAATGGTAATTAAGTGTGGAATAAGCATTAAGCGTGGAATATGCATTAAGCGTGGAATGGGCATCTTGCCCGTTACAATTTTCCGGCAGGCAGGATGCACCCCACCAAAACGAGACGATCGCCCATTCATACTCTAATTCAGCAACGTCATAATTCTAAGGGTTTTCTGTATAAAACATTAATTTTAACCGTTTTCTGTGTAAAACATTTTAAAGTGCGGAATCTGGTTTAATATATTCCCGGGTCAAAAAAAATTGAGCAAAAGCATGAACATCGTTTTAATCCTTGTCACCTGTCCTGATAATGCTGTTGCCCATGATCTGTCTAATCAGCTTCTCCAGCGTAGAGAGGCAGCATGTGTGAACATTATTCCCGGGATCTCTTCAGTTTATTGGTGGGAGGGTGAGGTTGAGTCTGATTCTGAAGTGCTGCTAGTCATCAAAACAACTACGGAGCTGATCTCTAAAGCAGAGCAGACTGTAACTAATTATCATCCCTACGATACCCCTGAATTTGTGGTACTAAGTACACAGCATGTCAACGAACAGTATGCAGCTTGGCTGATTAATAATGTCGCTATTGCCTAAAATCCGGTAATTTCTGGCAATAGTTGGGGCGTTGCGTCAGTCTTCGAATGAATAGGAGTAGAGTGGGCATCCTGCCCGCGCGAAAATAAGCATGAAACTGGCAAGATGCCAGTTCTACACAAGATGCCAGTTCTACACAAGATGCCAGTTCTACACAAGATGCCAGTTCTACACAAGATGCCAGTTCTACACAAGATGCCAGTTCTACACAAGATGCCAGTTCTACACAAGATGCCAGTTCTACACAAGATGCCAGTTCTACACAAGATGCCAGTTCTACACAAGATGCCAGTTCCACCAAGATGCCCATTCCACAAAACTATTAAAATCCTTCCATTATTAAGCAACGCCATAGTTATAATTATATCCTTATTCCCGATTCCCGATTCCCGATTCCCGATTCCCGATTCCCTAGCAGAAGGAAGCTATGTTTTTATAACTGATTATCTGAACATGATCTAATTTCCTCCCGATCAACTCCAGTGATATTAGCAACTTGTTCAACATCCATCCCTGATTGCAACAGATTGACTATAATCTGTTTCACTTGTTGCTGGGCTTGTTCTTTTGCTGCCCGTTCCTGTTCTGTATCCGTCAGAAGCCAATTTCCCGAACCATCACACCAGCGCAACCAATTACGAGTTATCCCCGCATACTCTCCCCACCAAAATCCCACACCTATGTCTAGTTCTGGAATCCAAATCTGGGGTGGGTCAGCTAAAATCCCTTGCTCTTGGTAACCAGCTCCGATTAATTTGAAAAACCGAATTTGGTTGGTATAGCGACTAAACACGAGATAATAAGGTACCCGTAATCGTTGCTCATAGACTTCCCACTTGGAAGGAATAGTTTGATGGGTAGGCTCAGGGCTACTATTACTAGTTTTATTACTATCTTGTGGTTGAATCTTATCACTATTTCCATCAACTCTTATAGATGCTTGAGATTCTTGCTCTAGGTTATCCCCCAAGTCGTCTTTTGCAGTTGTCGGTGATAGCAATTCTACAATTATAAAGGGATTAACTCCTTCTTGCCAAATTACATAGCTAGATCTAATATCAGTGCCTTCGTATAAACGGGGAACTCCTACCACTAAAAACCAATCTGGGCGTTTATACCATTGAGGATGGCGCACATCATAGTAAAGATTTAAATCTGTACCAATAAATACTTCCTCAGAAGGGTAATACTGACAACGAAAGGTGCGACTTAATAATTCTGGTTGTAAATCGTGAAATTCGTCTGCCAAACCAGGTTCCTCCGGATTCTCACTTGGCAGGTCATACATGCTAGGTAGCGTTTCTTTAGGAGAGGCAGGAGCTTCACTTTGGGGAATCAAGTTTTTAGTCATTTTTTTAGGGAGTAGGGAATAGGGAGTAGGGAGTAGGGAGTAGGGAGTAGGGAGTAGGGAGTAGGGAGTAGGGAGTAGGGAACAGGGAACAGGGAACAGGGAACAGGGAACAGGATTAAAGGGGGTTTTTATTATTATAAAAAATCACATTTTTTTAATGATGTTTTTTGATATCAAATTTGATTTGATTTTATAAATAAATGCTTATTTGATTGAATGTTAATCGCTAATATTATAACGTTTATTATCCTGATCAGGTACATTCAATTTTCTTCCCCCTGCTCCCTGCTCCCTGCTCCCTGTTCCCTGTTCCCTGTTCCCTAAAATCCAGAAATTGTATACCTCACCCAATTGATAACTGCTATAAAACCTCAATCCAAATTATTTTGTTTTCTAACCCAAGCCCTAAACGCCCGTAATGTTGCTGTTTCGCCATCGACTAAACTTTGGTTAATAAACCTAGGAATAGCATTCAAAGGCATCCAAGGGAAGGTTGGAGTCTGATTTACTTGATTATAAATGAAAATCGGTTGTTGTAGCACAAAAAATTCTAATTTTTGTCCATTATAACGCCACAATTCAGGGACACCAAGCGCTGCATAAATAGGACGCTTATCTAAAGAACCACTGGTGATATCGACTTCTAAGACTAAATCAGGCGGTGGGTCATGATCTAAATTAATGGTTTGCTTATGTCTTACCAATGGCTCATTTTGGAGATAGTAACAGGAGTCAGGTTCTGCACCTTTTAACCGTGTTTCTCGCTTAAGAGTCAAGGAGCCAAAGGTTTTGATAGTTAGATTTAATTCATCAGCGATCGCACCAATCAAGCGTTCAATAAAGCGGTTATTATTTTCATGGGGGCCTAAGGGAGTCATAATTTCTAATCTTCCGTCATCGTAAGCCAAGCGAGTGGAGCGGTCTTCTCCTAATTCTGTGAGTAATTGTTCAAAGATATGCCAACTGACATTGTTGCAAATTACCCGCTGTTCAGCCAGTTCATAATTTCCTGTGATCATGGGATGGTATTACCTCTTTAGGATTACTTTTATTTATAGCAGTGCTCAATTGGTTGAGGGACTTTTTACTGGGTTTTAGGGAGTAGGGAGTAGGGAGTAGGGAGTAGGGAGTAGGGAGTAGGGAGTAGGGAGTAGGGAGTAGGGAGTAGGGAGTAGGGAGTAGGGAGTAGGGAGTAGGGAGTAGGCAGGGCTATTTCATTCTAAAAAGTTGCTTAAGCGTATCTAGACCAAAAGAACATAGTCGTTGAGCTTGTGCCATGTTGTCAAACATGTGGTCACGGTATAAATTGAGTGTAAAATTGCGAGCTATAGTAAAAATTTTAGGGAGAGGGTTAGTGCGGATTCTGGATTTATCTTCGCCTTGAGTAACATCTCGAACATAATGAACTTTATTCTCGACACCCCAATATCCACGGATACGTTCACCAAATTCTTGGGCTGTCAAACAAAAGGTGCGAAATATAATAACGAGTCTGAGTAGTTACTTCAATTACATTATGTGTAAACACCTGTCGTTCTGATTGAACTTTAATCAAAGTAGTTAGTCCTGGCCAAGGACGGATACAATCAAGATTTTTGCAAATACTAACATGACGCTTTTCGATTCGACCATGTCCTTTGTTTATTTGATTACAAGTAAATTCAGGTATAAAATTTGTTTTAACATCTTGAAATAGAGTTGGTTGATTACCTTTTAATGCAGCTATATAATCATTGCCACTGTTGACGATCAATTCACAAGTTTTTTTTGGGTATTAATAGCATCAAAGGCAAAGACAACTCCTTTTAGAGCAAGTTTTTTGAGCAACTCTGGTAAAGCTTTGATTTCGTTGGTTTTGGCATCAACTTCAAAGGGTTCTAAAATCAAACCCCGCTCAACAATGTAAGAACTGACCAACATAATGGCTGGGTGGGAGTCGGAATTGGGATTATCGTTTTCAATCTGATATGAATGTTTAAGGACTTTACCGTCTAAACCAATGGTTTCTCCAGAAGCTGGTTGTACATTAAAGAATTTAGCTAGGCACATCGAATACTCTTCATAATTAATATACAATAAGATTCGACGTACAGTACGCCTAAGTTGGAAGCCTGTTTTTCGGAGGTTTGAGAAGGTCAATTAACTCCTCACGGTAACTTTAAATCCAATCTCCAATTGCTAAAAATCCTTTATTTCCGGCGGCTATGGCCAAAGTAAATAGCGCTAGGCACAGTGGAAGAGTGTGGCGCTGTCCGGCACGACGACGAGGATCTTCTAGTCCAGCAAAGGCTTCTATAATTGCGATTTGAGACACGGGAGTAGATGCATTAAATGGAGTTTGCGCTGCATTATACCATATTCCGATTACATTTAGAATGAAATAGCCCTGAGGGAGTAGGGAGTAGGGAGTAGGGAGTAGGGAGTAGGGAGTAGTAGCAAAGGGGTCATATTTTTTTTGTTATTATAAATTAATTTTAATGCATTTTGTTTAAAAAAATATGGTTTTTTTAAAAAAAATAGTTACTTTTGTTTAAAAAAACTAGGGTTATTTTTTGAACGTTAATCAATAAGATAATAGCGTTTATTATTCTAAATAGGTACAGTCAACTTTCTTCCCCCTGCTCCCTGCTCCGAAGTCCCTGCTCCCTATTCGAGGTTTAGTTTAAGCATTTAGCTGACAGCTGACAGCTGACGGCACCTCAAGCAGCGTGCGCGTAGCGCATAGGCTTGCTTTTTGACAAATGATTTAAGATTGCCATAGAAGCTGAAGGAAATGCGATCGCTATGACTGAGGAACAACCAATTGCCGAAGGAACACTAGTACTAGAACCAGGTACATTGTGGCCGAAACTGAAAGCACAAACTGAACACGCTATTGAATGTAAAGCACTCCAATCCATAGCGACAGAATACGAATTCGTAGAACAGGAGGGTATTCGCTTCCTGGTGCGGATTTTGTCTAATCTGGTACGGAAAGACAAAGCCAAAAAGAAGCAAGAGGAAAAAACAGCTACTTCATCCAAGGATTTCAACCCTTTTCTTCCCTACGAACAAGATTTATTTGTAGCAGACCTTTCCGACACCCACCTGTGTCTGTTGAACAAATACAACGTAGTTGACCATCACCTGCTGATCATAACCCGTGCTTTCGAGGAGCAAGATACTTGGCTGACTTTGCAGGATTTTGCTGCTATGTGGGCATGTCTTGCCGAAATTGATGGCTTGGCATTCTATAATGCTGGAAAGATTGGTGGTGCGAGTCAACGACACAAGCACTTGCAACTAGTTCCTCTGCCCCTAGCCCCTGAAGGAGTTAACATCCCGATCGAAAATGCGATCGCATCAGCTAGCTTTCAGGACTCTGTTGGCACCATCCCAACCCTACCCTTCATCAATGCTATTGTTCAGCTTGACCCTAATTGGGTAAACTCTCCGTGGGATGCTGCTCAAGCCACCCTCAAGTTGTACCATAGATTACTGAGTGCAGTCGGGTTGCCATGGAATAATGCCAATGGTAACAAGCAATCCGGTGCCTACAATCTCCTCGCCACAAGGCAATGGATGTTGCTTTTACCCCGTTCTCAAGCAGATTTCCAGTCAATTGGTGTCAACTCCCTCGGATTTGCCGGAGCTCTCCTAGTCCGAAACCAAGAGCAAATGAAACGTCTGAAAGACCATGGTCCCATGACAATTTTGAGAAACGTTGCCGTTAATTGGTAATTAAGGAAAGGGAATAGGGAATAGGGAGTAGGGAGTAGGGAGTAGGGAGTAGGGAGTAGGGAGTAGGGAGTAGGGAGTAGGGGTAAGAAACTTGAATGTATCTCATCATGATGAAAAACGCTATAATACCCAATTGTTAAGTATTAATTTTAAATTAGTATTTTTATAGTTATACAGTGCGTTGATCGCAGTTATGAGGTACAGTCATCTTTGATGCTAATTCCCTTAAAACCATCTTTACTATAGCTATTATAAATATATCATGAGCAATCTTGATGATTGCTCATAACATCAAAAACTATTTGGATCTCTTTCCTATTTCTGCCTGCTCCCTGCTCCCTACTCCCTACTCCCTACTCCCTGTTCCCTGTTCCCTATTCCCTGTTCCCTTTGCTATAGTTTCAATTATCCCCTAATTATCGTAGTTAGCATGATCAAGAAAATTACTCTTGATTCTATCTGGTTCAGAAATTTACTGATCATCGTAATCGTACTGGGAGTAGTCTTTAGATTTTACAACCTAGACCGTAAAGTTTACTGGTACGACGAGACAATGACCTCCATTAGAATTTCTGGTCACACTCGAACCGAACTAGTAGAAACAATTTTCGATGGTCAGATTATCAGCGTAGAAAAATTGTTGAAACAGTACCAATTTCCTAATACTGAAAGAGATATCAATGACACTATTAATTCCCTAGCCGGTAATCCCGAACATTCTCCCCTTTACTACCTAATGGCTAGGTTATGGTTACAAACCTTTGGCAATTCCGTAGGAACGATCAGACTGCTATCAGTAATAATTAGCTTATTAGCATTGCCCTGTGCTTACTGGCTGTGCTTAGAACTATTTGGTTCAAAATTAATCGGATGGGTAGCTGTTGCCATAATTGCTATTTCTCCCTTTCATGTTTTGTATGCCCAAGAAGCCCGAGAATATAGTTTATGGACCGTTACCATTTTGCTTTCTAGTGCAGTCCTATTATGGGCAATGAATTATTATAGGAGAAAGCAATTCATCAAAAAAACTTATCGATGGATTATCTATAGCTTTACTGTTGCCTTAGCACTTTATACTCACCCTTTCTCAGCCTTTGTTTTAATTGGACAGGGATTGTATGTATTAATTACCGAAGGTGGTCGGTGGAGTAAGCGAGTAACTAGCTATTTACTAGCCTCCTTAGGAGGAATATTGCTATTCTCCCCTTGGCTAATCATTGTTATCACTAATTTCTCCAAATTTATCGCTAATACTGACTCAGTTAATCATAGTCGTTCAGGCTTCTTACCCCTATTTTGGACCTTAAACCTCAGTCGGATTTTCTTTGATGTCAACCAAGGCATCCATCCTTTGAGTCCCCTCCACTATCTCAGTTTATTTTTAGCAGGCTACGCCCTCTACTATCTTTGTCGTAAGGCTCCTCAGCATGCTTGGGTATTTATTATTACCTTAATTGGAGTGACAGGAATTGCTCTAATCGGTCCAGATGTGCTATTAGGTGGTCGCCGTTCTAGCATTACTCGCTATGCTATTCCCTGTTATCTAGGCATTCAGTTAGCTATTGCTTATTTCCTGACAACCCAAGCCAAAAACTCAGGAAAATATACCAAGGGAATGATTGATGGAAATTTAGCAAATCCCGAAGATAGGCAAAATCAGCAAGTAAGGGTTGACCATGACATAGTGCCCATGGTAAAAACCCGACAAAATCCTAAAACTTGGAAGTCTATAGCAATTGCTCTGGCATTTAGCGGCATACTCTCCTGTATAGTCAGCTCTCAACTGCCAGTTTGGTGGCACAAGAGCTATGCGAAGAGTCGCAATAATCCCCCGGTAGCAGCTTGGATTAATCAAATCCCACAACCACTCTTGATCAGTAATGAAATTCCCGGTAGGGTTCTATCTCTGTGTCATCTACTTCGCCCGGATGTACAGCTGATGTTATTGGATAAATCCAATAGCTCTACCAACATCCCGGAGATTCCGGAGGGTTTCGAAAATGTTTTACTTTATCGACCGTCAGAGGAATTGCGCCAGGGAATTGAAACCACCTATAAGTATAGCGTTAAACCTACCGATCAATCTTGGCTCTGGAAACTATCAAGATAGGGATCTTCGTCAGATCAAAAAAGTAGTAGTATTATCTGCCTTATCCCGAGTTGCATTCACACCATTGGGACACAGCACCTTCTTCCATCTCCTCCCCCTCTTCCCCTTCTTCCCAATCATGATTGGGAATGGTGAGATCCTCTTGAAAAGCACTTGGTATTCGGCACCTATAACTGATACCCCTACTCCCTGTATTTCCCTGATAAATTAAGATGACGATGCCCCCATATTCCCTCGGAACTCCAGTTGTAAGGTGCAAACCAATCAAGATGAGTAACTCTCCCAATCCTGGTAATCTACCAGAGCCTACTCCGGAAAATACTCCAGAACCTACGGTAAGTACAGGTTTTTGGCAGAGGCTGCTACGTCCGGTCTTCATGCTTATGGTCATGATTCTAGTTTCTGGGATAGGGGGCGGAAGCCTTTTTGCTTGGTATTTCATCCAGAAGCAATTAGCACCAACGGTAGAGAAAAATTTATCTAGCTTTCTTAACCGGAAAGTCAATGTCGGACCAGTGGAGGGCTTTTCCCTAAATGGTGTAAGGTTTGGTTCTTCGGAAATACCAGCTACCCCTACGGATCCCGATCATCTTGTTACCGAGGCAGTGAAGGTAAGCTATAACCCCGTTAAACTGCTGTTTACCAGAACCCTAGAACTAGATGTAACCCTAGTTGAACCTAATATATATGTTGAACAGGACAAAGATTTAAACTGGGTGTCTACAGCATTTACACAAACTGCCCAAGATTCTGCGTTTAAGGTAGACCCAAAGGTGGTGCGGTGGCGGGATGCGGATGTGGTGGTGGTGCCAAGATCTGAAGTGGGCATCAAAGAACCACCGATGAGATTTACTGAGGTTCGGGGGAAAAGTAAATTTCTCGACGGAGGTCAGCTGATTCGCTTTGATGTAAATAGTCAGCCGTTAACTGGGGGAAATTTAAAGGTTAAGGGAGATTACCGCCTCTCTCAAGAAAAAACTGACTTGCACCTTGATGTCGATAACGTGAGTGCGGCAGAGGTTAGTAAAGTACTTCTGATTCCCCTGAAGCTTCAAGGGGGTAAACTGGGTGGCAACCTGAGAATACAACGGAATAATGCTGAACAGCCTTGGCAGTATTGGGGTACGATTAACTTTTCCGACACCACCGCCCGCTTAGAACCCTTGCCCCAACTGTTCACTGAAAGCAAAGGTAAGCTGAGCTTTCGAGGGAGTCAGATTTGGCTCAATAACATAACTACCAGATTCGGTCAAGTACCTGCCCAAATCGGGGGAATGCTGGATATTGAGTCAGGGTACAAGCTCAGAGCAACAAGCGAACCGGTTCAGATACAGCAGTATGCACAGACCTTTGGCATCAAAGAGCTACCAGTAACTACTTTAGGTAAAGCACAGGCTACGTTTAAGGTCACTGGAGCTATCGACAACCCGATTGTGATTGGAGAGGCGTTTACCACCACTGCCGCCACCCTTGACCAGGTGAACTTCAGCTATATTACTGCTGACTTTACCGTTATTAATACTGAGCTGGCCATTAGAAACTTGCAGGCAAAACCAACAGTGGGTGGCTTAGTCACAGGCAAGGGGGATATCAAATTTATGGATCAGGGGGGGGCAGTATTTGATCTCAAAGCTGTGAATGTGCCAGCGAATGCGATCGCAAAACAGTATGGATTTAATCTACCCATTCCTCTGGGTCGAATTTATGGCAGAACCCAGATCTTTTCTCCCCTTGACAAGCCCGAGAATTTTCGTGCCACTGGTTATGCTAATCTGCCCATCGGTGATGGTGTTCTCAGAGCTACTAATTTTCAAGTGGGGGCTGGGCGCTGGCAGGGGTTAGTAGAAGCTAAGAATATTTCCGTGGCACCAATCCTAAAAACCTTGCCTGCACAATCTCTACCGCCAGAGTTCTCTGGACCGTTCAATGGTCAATTTAATCTGTCCGGTCGCCTTGATTCTTTCGAGCCAGAAACCCTCCGTGCCAGGGGTTACGGCAGCGTAACAGTTGATGGTGGTACCTTGCGTGCTACTAATGTAAAACTGATCAATGGTGGTTTTTCTACCCTAGTCCAAGCCTCTGAGATTCCTCTAGAAGCCTTAGCACCAGTACCCTCTGAATTTAAAGGTCCCATCTCAGGGGAGTTGACTATCTCAGGGAATGTAAAGTCTTTGAGTCCTAGTACGATTACCGCTAGTGGATCGGGTAGTTTAGACCTAGCAGCAGGGACTATTAAAGCTGATGCGATCGCGATCGCTAAAGGCCAGTTCCAAGCTCAAGTAGTCGCATCCAATCTCAAGTTAGGTCGTCTCGCACCAATACCACCGCAATTCAACGGTCCAGCCTCCGGGGAGTTAACCATCTCAGGGAATGTGGATTCGGTCAGTCCTAGTACCATTACCGCTAGTGGGTCTGGTAGTTTAGATGTAGCAGGAGGAACCATTAAAGCTGATGCTGTCGATATCGCTAATGGCAACTTCAAAGCTCAAGTAGTTGCATCCAAGGTCAAGTTAGGTCGTCTCGGACCAATACCTCCGCAATTCGACGGTCCAGCTTCCGGGGAGTTTACCATCTCAGGGAATGTGGATTCGGTCAGTCCTAGCACCATTACTGCTAGTGGGTCTGGCAGTTTAGACCTAGCAGGAGGAACCATTAAAGCTGATGCTGTCGATATCGCTAAAGGCAACTTCAAAGCTCAAGTCGTAGCATCCAATCTCCAGTTAGGTCGTCTCGGACCAATACCATCGCAATTCGACGGTCCAGCCTCCGGGGAGTTTACCATCTCAGGGAATCTAGATTCGGTAAGTCCTAGCAGTATTACTGCTAGTGGGTCTGGTACTTTAGATGTGGAAGGGGGTAGAATTCAGGCTTCTCAAATCGATATTGCCAATGGTAACTTCCAGGCCAAGGTACAAACCTCTAAGCTCGACTTGGGTGCTCTTGCTCCGGTCCCGCCCCAATTCAATGGCCCTCTTTCCGGGAATGTCACTGTCTCTGGTAATCTAACTAATTTAACCATTGACGCCATTAAGGGCAAAGGGTCTGGACAACTCAAGGTTGCTGGTGGTCAATTACTAGGAACAGCTGAGTTTAGCAATGGTAAATTTCAGGGAGTTTTCCAGCCTACTAATCTCAAGTTGTGGGAGATTAATCCTGATTTACGAGGACGTCTCAATGGCAGTGTCAATATTTCTGCTCCGTTGCTATTGACACCAGATACAGCTCTATCAGCAATCCAAGCTCAGGGTAAGCTGAATTTTAGTGAAGGCATTTCTATACTTGAGCGTTCCCTAGCCACATCCTTTGACTGGAATGGTCAAAGGCTAGAGATTAAAGAAGCGATAGCCGAGGGATTCAATGCTAATGGTTTTGTCAATCTAAACCCAAAGAGTCAGGGCTTACAAGCAATTAAGACCTTTGATTTCCAGGTACAAGCAGAGGATTTGAATTTGCAACGATTACCGGCTGACCTGCCTGATGCGTTCAATTTAGGAGGCTTAGTCGGTTTTAACGGTCGCATTGCTGGTACTCCTCAAGCTCCGACAATTAACGGTGACTTAAGACTGCGGTACTTTTTTGCTGGTCCTCTGGAGTTTGAATCCCTACTGACAGGTCGAGTGAGTATAGCACCAAAGTCAGGGGTAAATCTCCAGCTAGCAGGTAATCAAGACAAACTGGAGGTGGTGCTAAACCCCAATTACCAACCCGTATCCTTTTTGCTGCAGTATCAGAACAAAACTGCTACTGGGATTCGGTCAGGGGATGAGCTACAAATGACCGTAAAGAATTTCCCCATCAATACCATTAAGAGTCTGGCTTTGAGTAGTGGGATGGTAGACGGGAAAAACCTCGAACCATGGTTAAGCAAACCCTTGGCGGGAGACATATCTGGGAAAATTGCTCTGAACCTCAAGACCTTTGGGTCATCCGGTGAAATTGCGATCGAAAATCCCATCTTTGACAACCTCAGAGGTAAGCTGTTACAAGGCTTTTTCCAATACCAGCAAGGGACGATGACTCTGACCAATGGCTTGTTTGAAAAAGGTAAAAAAGGTGATAGTCAATACTTATTTGCTGCCAACGTCACCCAAACCCCCAACGGACCAGAATTTAAAGGAGAACTCCAGGCTAAGCTCGGAGAAATCCAGGATGTTCTGACTACCCTACAACTATTTGATATCACTGACCTAGGTCGAGGCTTGCAAGCGCCCGTCTACGGCACAGCCGCTGATCTTGCCGTTACTGGAGTAGGTAATCCACAAAATAAGCTCAAAAAACCCCTACGGCGGATGTCAGAAATAGTCACCCTCCTAGAGAAGCAACGCCAGCAGCGTCAAGAGAGCTTTCTGTTACCAGAGCTTACCGAGATCAATGGTGGTTTTACTGGCAGTATCAGTATGGAAGGTTCAGTCAAAGATGGCATCCGTGCCAAATTTAATTTCCAAGGGGAAAACTGGCAGTGGGGTTCCTATAAAGCTGAGACAATTATTGGCCAAGGGAATTTTGAAGAAGGGGTACTGAATCTTTTACCTGTGCGGATTCAATCGGGTCAGAGCCTAGCCACCTTGTCCGGTAGTATCGGTGAACAAGGTCCATCGGGTCAGCTCAAGCTAAAGAACGTCCCGGTTTCCCTGATTAGAGAAGTGTTCAAATTTCCGAGCTCTGTTGGTTACGGAGGATTTGTTGATGCCACAGCGGACTTTTATGGAAGTCTAAGCAATCCCCAAGCTAGGGGAGCAATATCTGTAGTGGATGCCAGTTTAAACCGAACACCCCTCGAATCCATCAAAGGCAGCTTTAGTTACAACAATGCGCGGTTGAACGTCTTTGCCCAAAGTTTTCTGACCAAAGAGTCTGAACCCCTAACTGTAAATGCCAAAATCCCCTACAAGTTACCCTTTGCCGAAGTAGAGCCAGAAAATCGGCAAGTTAGTGTACAACTGACGGTTCAAAACGAAGGACTTGCCCGATTGAACATGCTTACCAATCAACAAATCACTTGGGTTGATGGTAAAGGACAAGTAGATTTAGATATTTCCGGTACCTTTGACCAAGACCAAGATTGGCGAGAGCAACTGGAGCAACTTACCGTTATTGGTAACATTAATGTACAAGACGCTACCATTGCTGCCCAAGCCTTACCGGAACCCCTGACAGAAGTTAATGGCAAAATCCGGTTTAACTTCAACCGGATGGAAATTGTAGACACCTTACAAGGGAATTTTGGTGGTGGTAAATTAGTAGCGGTAGGGAATTTGCCATTGCGAGACCTAGCTAGACCATTAGAGAATCCCCTCACCGTTGACCTGAATCAACTAGCCATCAATCTCAAAGGGATTTACAGTGGTGGTGTTCAAGGTCAGACCATCATTACTGGGACTCTGTTTAATCCTAGAATTGGTGGTTACATCGAATTGTTTGATGGTCGAGTACCGATTTCTGAATCTCAAACTGCCCCGATCGGGAGTAGCGGATCGGCTGGTGACGAACTAATCGAGTTCAATAACTTACAGTTGACCTTAGGTAAAAATATCCTAGTTCGACAGCTGCCAGTATTAGATTTTCTCGCCAGCGGTACCCTTCTAATTAATGGGGACATGAGCGATATTAGACCAGAAGGAACGATTCAGCTACTGCGCGGTCAGGTCAATCTCTTTACCACCCAGTTTCGTCTTGATAAAAATTACAACAACAACGCTCGATTTGTAGCCACTCTTGGCAGAGACCCAGAGTTAGATGTGCAGATGGTGGCATCAGTAATTGAGTCTAGGAAACAACCCATTACCAGTGAAACCTTTGCTAATGAAATTAGCGATAGCCCAACTAATTTTGGCACTACAGAAACTATTCGGGTTCAAGCAAAAGTAAAAGGGCGAGCAAGTCAGCTCTTTGACCGAGTGGAACTTAATAGTATGCCAAAACGTAGTGAAGGGGAAATTGTTGCTCTATTAGGGGGTGGCTTTGTGGATACCTTGGGTCGAGGCAATACTACCTTGGGTTTGGCAAACCTGGCTGGCTCAGCACTACTGAGTAATGTCAGCAACCTGATTGGTGATGCCGCAGGATTAGATGAGTTTCGCATTTTCCCTACTACAGTTACAGATGATAATAGACGCACTGATAGCTTAGAGCTAGGTGCTGAAGCAGGAATTAATATTACTAATAATTTATCATTTTCGTTGTTAAAAGTGTTAACTACTGATCAGCCAATTCAGTACAACTTGCGCTATCGAGTTAATGAAGAAGTTTTGCTACGCGGCGCTACAAATTTTTCAGATGATACTAAGATAATTGTCGAGTATGAAAATCGATTTTAATTAGAATTAAGAATTAAGAATTAAGAATTAAGAATTAAGAATTAAGAATTAAGAATTTAGAATTAAGAATTGGGAATCGGGAATCGGGAATCGGGAATCGGGAATCGGGAATCGGGAATCGGGAATCGGGAATCGGGGTAAGAGGCGTTGAGACAGCCCGCCGGAAAATTGCAACAGGCAAGATGCCTGTTCCACCCACCGGGTCAAACAGCTTTAATCAGATGCACCCGTTGATCACAGGTGTTCCTCTGACCAACAGTGGGGGGAACTCTAAGACTGAGACTAATCGGCCAGACAATTCTATGAAATGCGATCGCATCCCCCAAGCCCAAAAAGCTCATCCCTGATCTAGCTCCCACTACAGCACCAATCCCCTCAGACCAAGCCGTCAGCTTAACATAAACTTCTTTGGCCTATGGCCACGCTACGCGAACGGTAGAATTTAATAGTTCGAGATTTTTGGCCGTTGTCTAAACTACCCACACCTCCCTACTACCCACACCCCACACCCCACACCCTACTCCCTACTCCCTACTCCCTAAAAATCCTCTAGCATCCATTCTGAGGACCGCTCACCTAGTTCTATGGGAATACTGACCACTTTGCCTAG
Organism: Moorena sp. SIO3I6; assembly: GCF_010672095.1. Classification (NCBI taxonomy): domain Bacteria; kingdom Bacillati; phylum Cyanobacteriota; class Cyanophyceae; order Coleofasciculales; family Coleofasciculaceae; genus Moorena; species Moorena sp. SIO3I6. Next base: position 34,113 of record NZ_JAAHHU010000040.1, read on the forward strand.
TCGTGGACGCTCACGGGTGTTGTTAATGAACTCTTGCACCTGGCTGGCTCCTCCCCAACCTCGGATATAGTTGGCTACTGTATCTAAATGCTCTAGGTACTCAGCTTCAGAAAGGGGGAAGGATTGCTGCTCCAGATACTTCCACATCACCTGAACAAAGATTTTCCCTTGAGTCCTCCGAATCTGGATGTCATAGGAGCGTCCCCACTTATTGAGCAGGAGTTGGTGCAAGTCCTGTCCTGTCATAGCCTGTTGCCCTAACTTAATGTTTACATTTTGTTACAAATACAACGCTTCTTAACTTTATGATAAAGCGTAAAAGAATGTAATAATACTTATAGTTCAAGCCGTGAATCCTTATATTGCAGGGATTTGGGCAACCCTGTCCAGTGGTTAAATTACACTACAGTTATAAAAACAGGGTTCAAAAAATTCTGGTAATTTTCCCAGAATTGTAAAAAAAGTATACCTTTAGGCGTTCAGTTATGGCTCAAGCTTCTGGCTCTCCAGACGTTCCAGATATGGGGCGTCGCCAATTTATGAACCTCTTGGCGTTTGGGACGATTACCGGCACATTTGTTGGAGCTCTCTACCCAATCGTTAAGTATTTTATCCCCCCATCCAGTGGTGGGGCTGGTGGTGGTGTCACAGCTAAAGATGCTTTGGGCAATGACATCAAGGTCAGCGAGTTTTTAGCTAGTCACAATGTAGGCGATCGCACCCTGACTCAAGGTCTCAAAGGGGACCCCACCTATGTGATTGTTACTGAAGATCAAGGTCTTGAGGCTTACGGTCTCAACGCGGTTTGCACTCACTTAGGCTGTGTTGTACCTTGGAATGCTAGCAAGAACCGGTTCATCTGTCCTTGCCATGGATCCCAGTATGACAATACTGGCAAGGTAGTACGTGGACCAGCGCCTTTGTCTCTAGCTTTGGCACACGCCACGGTAACAGAAAACGACACCCTAGTCTTCAGCACCTGGAAAGAAACTGATTTCCGCACTGGTGAAAACCCCTGGTGGAGTTAATTGCTCTAGTCCTTAGTCCTTAGTTTTTAGTTAATTGACTAGTGCTAATCAACCATTAGCAATTAACAAGTTGCAATTTTTAAATTACCAATTTTTGAGTTTTTTGGCTTAGTGATGAGAACACCTGATGTATCGGTGATGGTTAACCGTGGCAAGGGGATGATTGCCAGAGCTATCGTTTTGGTTGTGGCAGCTGTCGCCCTTTTCTTTGCCAGCGACCTGGCAGTTCCCCAGTCAGCTGCTGCCTATCCCTTCTGGGCACAGCAAACTGCACCAGAAACCCCTCGTGAAGCCACTGGCAAGATAGTTTGTGCTAATTGTCACCTAGCAGAGAAACCGACAGAAGTTGAAATTCCCCAATCGGTACTGCCAGATACTGTATTTGAAGCTGTGGTTAAAATCCCCTATGACCTAGAAGCACAAGAGGTCTATGGTGATGGTTCTAAAGGTGGCTTACAGGTCGGTGCCGTGGTGATGTTACCGGAAGGTTTCAAGATTGCTCCTCCTGACCGGATTCCGGAGGAAATGCAAGAAGAAACCGAAAACATGTACTACCAACCTTACAGCGAAGAGCAGGAAAATATAGTACTCGTTGGTCCTCTACCAGGTGAGGAGTATCAAGAAATTGTGTTCCCAGTTCTCTCTCCTGACCCCAGAACTGAGAAAAATATCTATTTTGGTAAATACCAGCTTCATGTTGGTGGTAACCGGGGACGGGGTCAGGTTTACCCCGCTGGTAACCTTAGCAATAATAATGCCTTCAATGCCTCTGCCACTGGTGAAATTACCAAAATTACCTTTGAAGAGTATGTTGGCTACGACGTCACTATCAAGACCCCAGACGGCGAGACTGTAGTTGATACGGTTCCCCCTGGCCCAGAGTTACTGGTTGCTGAAGGAGATCAGGTAGTATCAGGACAAGCTCTGAGTACTGATCCTAATGTTGGTGGATTTGGTCAAAGGGATGTGGAAGTGGTCTTACAAGACCCAGCTCGGATTAAGTGGTTGATGCTATTCATCGGCGCGATTATGCTATCTCAAGTCTTGCTAGTTATTAAGAAGAAGCAAGTAGAGAAGGTGCAAGCTGCTGAAATGAATTTCTAGTCTTAAGTGGCTGGTTTAGAAGTCACTATTGCGATAGTTATTGGTTAAAGGTTGACTATATCAATGGTCAACCTTTATTTATCACAACCCTTAATCATCCAATAGTGGTCGGTCATTGTGCAACTCCCATGTCTGTTTGATCAGTTTGTCCTGAGAACCACGCATGGCTCTAATCGCTATAAAGGTTTCGAGAATTGGCTGCAAGCAACGCTGGGCATCTTCATAACCACGCTTTTTGAGTTCTGTGATGCGTTCAGGGCTGAAGTCTAGCAAACTATCAATGAAACCGATAACTGGCCTATTCGATTTATTGATTTGTTGTTCTGGTCTAATTTCAATGATGGCTTGCTCTGGAAAGTCGTGGCGGCTCCAGGTTTCTCCGTTATCTAAGTGAATTACAATGGCGAAAGTACATCCACGAGCGGCTAATGCTCCCAAGGGGATATTATCTCCCAAAGCACCGTCTACATAGAACTGACCATTAACTTCTCGTTGAGGAAATGCCAAGGGAATGGCAGCACTAGCAAGGAGTAAATTATAGAGAGTTTCATCATCTTGGCAATCCTGCACCCGAAGCCAGTGGGCAGATGTACCAGCTTGGGCTCGCAAAAGATCGACTAAGGGCATCAGTAAATCGTAGTCTAAGTCTGGTATTTTCAGTGCTGGAAATACTGTTGCCCATAACTCAATACCTTTTCGCAGCTTAGCCGGGTCTACGGCTTCGCGTAATAGAGTTTCTACAGGTTCAGGGTCAAAGATTGCGTTGTGGTCTTTGGGCAACCCTATCTTTACTAAGAAATCAAACCACCACGTTCTCAGATTTGGGATAAAAGCTTTAGCACCATAGCTTAATGTTTTAAGAACTGCACTCTTATTGGGACGGATAACCTGTTTTTGACCTAATTGATCCCAAAGTTTATTCAATCGCTTGACACCTTCCGCAAATGATTCACTGGATGCGAGAACAGCGCCATTAAGGGTGCCGATGCTAGTGCCAGCAATAATTTGTGGCTCTAGTCCAATTTCGGCAAGATATTTACATACACCGGCCTGATATGCTCCTTTAGCACCACCACCAGCTAGTACAAGTCCAAATTTGGGGTTTGTGTGTTCCATAGAGCTCAACTTGTGATAGTAGGACGGGTTGCCATGATTGCCATACAGTCATTAGCGGTTTCATGCACAATGGTTTCGACAAATTGTCTTCGATCTGTGGTTTGGTCGATGTGTTGAATGTGAGCGCGACATAGCTCAATTGCACAATGTGCGGGCTTTGGCGGTATATCTTCAGGAGGGAGGGCGGCCAGTTCCAGAGTTGTACCAATAGTGAATAGCAAAGGAGTCTTTAAAAGACGCTCTCGCGGCACTGACCGAACCTCCAACAACGCTGCTGCTAATTCTAATGTGCGGCCATTGTCTGCCATGTCTAACCTAGTTTTCTCTAGAAGGTCTGCAAGGGAACAGAATGGGTTATGAGGAGTCATTTGGGGGTCCGGGATCTCTTGGCTTCTGGGAGACTTGACAACTCGATTGACGAACCACTCACGATAAAGTTTTTTATCATTAGATTTCAGTTCATAGCTAGCAACTGCACCACTGAAAACTTGCCGTGCTAAAAAGGCTACCTGTACTACCCAAGGTAGCTTTGTGTAAGTACTCTTTGCTTCCCAGAAAGTTATTATGCTCTCAAATTCCTGATGAGCAGCCGTACTTACTTCTAGGTTATTTATCTTTTCATCCAGTTTCTGGAAACGTGAGTCAATCTCTTTAGTCAAACCTTGCAGCAGAGTTCTTAGTTCTTGGTGTTGAATATTTAGCCTTTGTTGCTGACGGCGAATAGCCTCACGGGCTTCCAGCAATTTTTCCTGGGTAACAGCCAGTGCTACTTGACTAATATCTTCGGAAGAAGTGAGTTCTAATGCCCATTGGTACAGTGTATTTTGACCAGCGACTAGGTTTTCACCTAAGAGGGATTGGCGCTGGGAGTCGCTGCCAGTTAGTAAGTCCCACAGGCGGCCCAGACTCCTTTGCTTCTTACCATAGCTGATGAGGTCGCGGTTGACCTGAATACCATTTATTAGGTCAATCAGAGCTTTATCCCTCAGGATGGGGACTTGATACTGAGAGTCTAGTTCTTTAAGATGAGACTCTAGTTCTTGAAGATGTGTTATATTATAATTATCCATTATTTAGAGATAAGAAGTATTCTATACGTTGGAGAATAATATCTACCTTTTTGATTTGTTCTCGAGCATCATCTGCTAACTTATTCTTGAGGTTTTCTACCACTGTTTTTTGCTTTTCCTCAGATCCCTGCTTCCTCAGGGACTCCTTCATCTGGTCTTTGTATCCACCTAAGTACTGTTGAAGATTTTGAAAAAAGGTTTCAGTATCCTTTTCAAATTGCTGAACAATGTACTCTTGACTTCCCTGATAGTTTATATCAATTTTTTCCTTAATTACTTCATTAATTTTAGTAATTAAATCATTCAGGTTGACAATATATTTGTTACCTACTTGTACATTTTTAATCACTGTCCTTGTTCTTTCAAGCCACCCAAAAAAATACCATGGCCTGTAGTTTTCATCTACTTCTTCGTATCCATACTCTGGTAACTCATCTACTGAAGGTTGAATAGAATTTAGGTCTATGTCTGGTTCTGGCGGTGGGGGTGGAATTTCCACATCGAAGCCTTTTGACAGTTGCTCCCTCGCCTCCTCAATTATTGGCTTTGTCTCACTATCTAATAATAATGTCAGCTCTTCACGGGAGTTTTTTAGTTCTTCTTCAGTCGCTTCACGAATACTGTCAAATAACTTTTCTGTTCTTACAGTTGCGTAATTAACTGCCAGTCTACGAAATTCTTCTGCATCTGCTTTACTTGATAATTCAACTGAATAATCAGTATTCCACTTGAACTGTAAAATTGAATAATTTTTAATCCAGTCATCAAAAGAAATAAACTCTTGGATTCTCTTTTCTACAATCTTTTTTGCTACACCCATTTGACTTGCAAATGTTTCCCATTTTTGTAAAGCGTCGGTTGGAGACTGTGAAAAATAATCGTCAATAGTCACTTCTGCTGCTTTTTTTAGGGGAATACGAATTGCCTCTAGCTTCTGATTAAGTTGTTCCTGTTTTTCCTCTATTCGTTCTTTCAGACGATGGCGACAATCCTCAAGACCATTTATTTTAGATTGTAAGGCATCTTTTTGCTTTTTTATTTCTGCTGCCTTTTGGTTAATAGCTTTTATCTGAAGTTCTACATCCTTTGGGATATGCTTTAAGTAGCTGCAAATTTCTTTAAGTGCTGCCTTCATGGATTCAGGCGCTGCTGAGAGCATTAACTCCTCCATTGCCTTCTTAATAAAATCATCAAAACCTGATCTTTCTCGCAGCTTCCTAACTTTACGTTTCAGTTCCTCCAAGGAGGCATGTTCAATATCGTCTTCCCACTCTGCTCCTAGTAAATCTCTGGCAATATCTGGTTGGATTTTGATATCATTTTTAGCTGCATCTTCATTTTTATCTAGTTTTCGAAGAAAGAAATTAGCAGAGAACAGTGCCCAGTGAGCTGATATTTCAAAAACTCTATTTGTATCTTTGTTCTCGCCAGAATCACCTATGCCATATGCCTCTTTGACAAAGTCCTTGACTTCCTCAGGAGTCCTGGAATTTTTACCACGTCTGTCAATCTGGTTTACCAAAACGTATAGGTTATCCTTCTCACTATCTTGTAAATTTCTTATTTCTTCAACTTCACTTTCAACTTTATTGTCAGCAGTTCTGCCCATTGCGCCAAAATTGAGCATAATCAAAACAACTGCACTTTTTGTGAGCTGCTTTGTGACTACAGCCTTTAGTTTCTGCTCTTGTCCAGCTTCAGTACCTCCAGGGGTATCAATAATTACTAGATTACCGATTTTTGCAGTTTTATCAGCATCTTCTTCTTGCCAAAAGGGAGTTTCAATGCGCGGAGACTTAAGATTAAGACAGAGAAGTTTACCAATAGGATCGTCAACTTCATTCAGGCTGCACAAACGGATAATGTCATTCAAAGCAGTCAGGGTTTTCCGGATATTATTAAAGCCAAAGGTTTCCTGTTTAGGGACTAGTGAGGCTAAAGGCTGTTTTTTGATTTTTTCAACTAAGTCATTCAGATGCCTATACTTAGCCATCATACTTTCCATTTCGTCAGTGTCCAACTCTTGAAGATTGCTCTGCAAAGCCTCAATTGTCTTGCTAAACACAGAAACTACTGGTTCACTCAACTTCAAAATTGGCTGTTCTAATTCAGCTTTAAAGACAACTTCTGTAGGGAGTGTGGTCATGGCATCACTGCGGCTAGGCAGAAGTTTCCGCCCAACAATCGCATTGATAGCTGTAGACTTACCTGCCTTCATGGGCGCGATAATCGACATGACTAATTCCAGATTTTCCACCTGCTGTTTGGCAGTATCTACTTTCTGCTTCAATTGGGTGTAATTATTCCCTGAACCCTCCTCTCCTAGTATTTCACTAGCATCCGTCATCAGGTCACTGATTTCCTTCAGTCGTGTAATAACGTCTTGTTGTAAACCCTCAATATCAGGCTTCAAGTATCCAGAATACATTGCTTCTACCTCTGCTCCTTGCGTCACATTAATAACAGATGAACCAAAAACATCCAAAGCTATGGGAGTCGTTTTTTTTCTTGCCGACTGTTACACCAATTTTTAATCTATCGCCACCCATAGTTGTAGGTCGTCCGATAGATTTCCATCCACTCAATCAGCGTTTGCTGTTGAGTAGCATCGGGGTAGAGTCGGTAGCGGTAGTTGAGTGTTAGTAGTATTTACAGTTGAAAAGCTGTATGCAGAGATTATACACTATTTATTGGTAAGCTAAACACTTTTAATTGTTAAGTTAAGTTACATTGAGTAACTTAACTTAACTTGGGGGAGTCCATGTATAGCATTTTTATTTGAGATGTAAACATAGGATGAAACGCTTTAGGGAACATAAAAATCTGGATATGGTAGCCTTAGTAAGGAATACAGCGTTTGTTTTGATTAGAAAAAATTATAATCTAGTTTTACAACTCATTTGTAAAGCCTATATCCCCCGCTAAGCTTCCTTAAGCCCAGGGGTTTTATAGCTCCCCCAAAGCCCAAACCCCCTCATATCAAGTTTGGTTGAATACCCATAATTAAGGAGCCCGGGCGCGGGGAGGGTGGGAAGTGTGGGGAGATGGGGAGATGGGGAGATGGGGGAGATTTTTATTAAGGGTAATTATCCCGACATGATATAGGATAAAAAAGGAGAATATTTCAACTATGAGATGCCCCTTGATTAGTTGACTCTATGCTGTTGATTTATTCTCTGAAAGCCTCAAGAGTAGCGTTATTTTTTGCAGGCAGTTTTACCTGAAAACGGGAGAGGCTCTGATCGTTACAAAAAAAATAGAAAAGGATGAACAAGCAATGAGTAATCATGACTTGTATGATCAGGATTTCGTTCTGTGGACTGAGACAACTTGCCAGCAACTCAAAACAAAAAACTTTGATGAGTTGGATATAGACAATTTAATTGAGGAGATAGCATCCTTGGGACGATCCGATAGACGAGAGCTTCAGAGCCGACTTAAGGTTTTGATGGAACATTTGCTAAAAAGGCAGTACGTAGATTCAGAGCCTGATTATCGAGGCTGGGAAAATACTATCGATGAACAAAGAGAACAGATTAATCTTCTGTTGTCTGAATCTCCTAGCCTCAAGCCTTATCTTGAATCGGTCTTTTCCGATTGCTACAGATATCCACTGAAGAAGGTGAGCAGGAATTATCCATCTGTTAGTTTTCCTCAGAATTGTCCTTTCACTTCTGATATTTTAGATCAAGATTGACCTATCCTAAGCTGGTCTTCATGTAAATTATATTGTTATGACAGGAAGGGATAGGGTTTTACGGTGCTTCTTTGTACTGACTTTGCTGTCATTAAGCTTGGGCTATTTGAAAATAACTCCAATCGGAATCTGATGCGATTGGCCGTTGGCCACGCTACGCGAACGCAATAACACCATGATAGCAATCAATCGCCTCCTTAACTCACATTCCACACCCATCTATAGCAAAAAAAATAGCCGTAGAAATACTATCCACGGCTATTTCAGTAAACACTATGTCATGTCTCTCACTTTCCGAATCAATCCGGATGTAATCCTATTTCATTGGGCAAAGGTCACGCTACGCCAAAAGACCGGAGCCTTTGCCGGGGGGAAACCCCCCCAGAAATTTAACCTATTAACGCCAAGTCGAATACTTGGTTGCAAAACTAATTACTTGCCCTGGAATTCCGGTTGGCTGCAAAGGGCTCCAGTCGGAAACCGACCCATACCCGAGTGCAGAAAGGGAGTAAATAGTCTTGGTGACTCCTTCAGGAGAGCCCTTAATGTACTTAATACGTTGTTTCTTTTGGTTAGATTCATCAGAATTATTGTTTTGATTCGGAATAAAGTTTTGAGACATGGTTAAAAACCTGAATTATGTTCATACTGATTATTGTAATGATTATGGTTTTAGTTGTCAAGGGTTTTTATATTTTTTTTTGGAGGTAATTTGATAATAAATTTCAAAAAAACGAACGCATAACTTTAGCGAACGCAGGTAAGCTGATGTGAATTTAAATTCGTTATTTCTTCCAGACCCGGTGGTGCGTTACGGGACGGGCTATCTCAACACTGACTGCGAAACATAATATCAGGGCGAACCGTCCCTAACACACCCTACGCAGCTGCTATATCAATTAGCACTGATAACCTGTAAAGCCGTAAACTTAAAATCACCGAAAGTCTGGGAAACAATCTGCTCATTACCCCGAAATTCTTGTTTTTCATAACGACCATTGTTTAACACCAGCACAGTTACTAACTGCTCTTGGGGGTCAATAATCCAATATTCAGGAATAGCCCTTTCTTGGTATTGTTGTACTTTTTCCACGTAATCACGTCGGTAGTTTTCATCCCTTTGATTTTTGTAGGGGCTAACTACCTCAGCCACAAACTGTGGTGGAAGCATATCAAGGGTGATAGTTAGGCGTTTTTCCGTTTGGATAAGATGTTCTTCTCTAATTACTACTAAATCTGGATAGCGATTTTGAGGATTTCCTGGAACTTGTAATTCACAACTGTGCGTTTTAATTAAGCGGGGTTTAATTAGTTGTGCTAATTCGACCATTAGGCAAGTTGCTATCCAACTATTTGGTTCACTCTCAGGAGGCAATTCTACTAACTCCCCATCAAACAGCTCATAACGGTTATCTGTGCCATCATCATATTCCAGGTATTCCTCAAAAGTGAGTTTGGAGGTGGTTTTAACCATGGTAATTTTAGGGAACAGGGAACAGGGAACAGGGAACAGTAGGAAATAGGCGTTGCTGAATTAATAAATTAATGCGCGATCATTTGGTTTTCTTAAAGCCCCCTAAATACCCCATGATTGGGGGTCTAGGGCGTGTCTTATTACCTCGGAGATCCCCCTAAATCCCCCTTAAAAAAGGGGGACTTTGAGTATGGCTCCCCCCTTTTTCAAGGGGGGCTGGGGGGGATCATAATCTTGTGGAAAACGTTTAAAACACGCCCTAGGGGGGCAAAACCATACGCATAATGAGCAACACCGCTTTTTTGATTCTAATCCCAATTAAGTGACATTCCTAAATACTCTTCCAACCTCTGATTATGAGGTCTAAAAAATTCACTTAAGGTTTGTCTCAATTCCTGACTAATGGGAGTGTAAGACCTACCATTGCATTTGGGATATTGAAAAAACTTCTGATCAGATAACCCCAGGAATTCAATGATGGTACTCATGACAGTCTTAGGATTGCTATAGAAGTCTTCACTCTTCACTATTAAAAATTGTTCTCTCGGAAAAATCTCCATCCATCGTTTTAACTTATAGACGTAAAGACTTCCTAATAAATTATTTGGGTGTCGATACCCAATCTGTAATAGCTCCGATTCTGTCAAACTTTCCAGTCTTTGCTTCTCTAGATTTAGGGCATCTTCTAGACTGCGCTTTTCTCGACCATGATAAAAATTGTGATAGTAACAAGAGATGGCGCGATCAACGGGATTTCTCAATAAAACAATGAGCTTAACGTTAGGTAAAAACTGAAACATCCGTTGGGCAGATTCAGTGCAGTCAAAATAATTAGGACTTGCTTCCCCAGCTAAGAAATTAGGAGTGTCGGTAATAGATGGAAAATGGGCGAGATACCAATCAATCCCTTGATTAAAATATTTACTGAAAAAATTTAACTCTTTTTTATGAGGGGAGATAATTTGTGGATAACGACTCAGATACATATATAATGAAGATGTACCAGATCTAGCCGCTCCAATAATAACGAAGTCTGGACCATGTTCTTTTTTAGGTTTCCAGTCAACCTCGGCCAGGTTGGGATGGGATGCAACTGCTTTTTTGTAAGCGCTAGTTTGGTAACAGCTAATCGCCTCCTGAAGTTGCCCTTGCTCGGTTAGCACATCCCCTAAATTACCCCAAGCCAGAGGAAAATCTGGTTGCCGTTTGATGCACTGTCGATAAAAGGTGATAAGTTGCTCTAACTGCTCTGATTCAATCCAGGTGTACTGTAGGTCTACATAAGCTCGCTTAAAACAGGGGTCAAGCTCAATCGCTTTTTGATAAGACTCTATGGCTTCTTTGAATCGACTTTGCCCTCTGAGCAGTTGACCCAACTGATGATAATCTTTAGCGCTAGAGTTGGGATTACTATCGACTATTTGTCGATAATAGTTCATGGCTTGGTGATTTCGGGGATTATTCTCGACCGCCTGTTGATAAGATGCGATCGCATCTTCCATCTTTCCCTGGGATTGGAGTATCTCCCCGAGACGATAGTAAACTTGGAGTAAATTGGGCTTTAACTCAATCGCTTGTCGATAACAGGTTATGGCTTGGTCTGGTTTTCCCAGAGACCACAAGCTGTTGCCCAACTTAACATGCTCCTCGGCTTTAGCCCAATTTGGCTCTAGGCTTAGGGCTTGATACCAACACTCCGTAGCCTCGTCCTGTTGACCAGTCTTAGCAAAAACCCGAGCCAAGTTACGGTAAGCTCCAGCAAATTTGGGGTCAATAGCGATCGCTTTTTCGTAACATGCGATCGCTTCGGGCCACTGTTGCTGTTGAGCATACAGACTACCCCGATTAGCATGGTCTTTAGCCAACTTTAATTGAATTTTCACCACCTTGAGCTGGCCCTCGGTTGGGTCAACAGAGTCGTGATCATGACCCGAAGAGTGTTTGATATCCCTTGACATCGTTACCGTTAAGACGCTATTTTTTGAACAATCACTATGCGAGCCTGATGCAGAATCTCAAACTGACCCTTAACTGAATCTAGAAACCTATTAATCCCAATTTTAGGCGCTTCTTGTGGTTTAGCAGGATTGCTCCATCCATAGTTATTAACGATCATCAGCCCTCCCACCTTGAGTAGCTTCCAACAAAGTAAAGCATTTTGCTCAGCAATGGTAGCTTTGTGACGCCTGTCGCGAATGTTAGCTAAATCGTAGTAATTGCCATCAAGGGAATTAAGCAACTGCTCAGGTTTTCCCTCTAACCTAGTCACCTTTTCCGCTGCTCCAGTTTTAGCTATATTTCCAGCAAACTCTTCCTGAAAGTGTGGCGAAACACAAGTTAATCGAGCTGAAGAGTTAGTCAGGATTTTATCAAGTAACCAGCAAGCGGAATTGCCTTGAAAACTCCCAATTTCCAGACACTGAGCATCCGCGACACCAGCTAGGGGCTGCAAGTGTTTTTCCCAGACCGGAATTTTAAAGGTAAACCTATCCTGGGTGAATCGATAATCCTTCTGAGCACACTGATCCCAACCCCGCAATTGAGCAGCTTGTTGATAACAAGTGTAGGCTTCGGTCAACTCACCTTTTTTTACCAAAGCATCCCCGAGTTTAACATAAGTCCAGGGATAGTCACCCACTGTCGCAATGACCGCACGGCATGAGACAATCGCTTCATCCCACTTCTGCTGTTGAATCAACAGTTGGATCAGTTCCCGATAAGCTCCAGGAAAATTTGGATCAACCTCAATCGAGCGGCGAAATGCTGCAATCGCTGTGTCCACCATTCCTTGTTTGAGCCAAATCCCAGCAATTTTATAGTGGGCCTTAGCTTGATTTGGGTCAAGGTCGATTAACTGACGATAACATGCGATCGCATTCTCCCACTTCCCCTGGGCTATCAAACAGTCTCCTAACTCGTAGTAAGCTGCCCATAGGGTGGAGTCACGCTCAATCGCATTTTGGAAACAAGCAATGGCTCGATCCGGTTTACCCTGAGCCAGGAACGCTTTCCCTAGTTTATAATGTCCCTGAGCATTGGCTGATTTGGGTTTCAGGCTCAGAGTCTGATACCAACACTCAATTTCCTCGTCTTTTTTCCCCAGCTGAGAATAGATTTCTGCCAAACTCCAGTAAGCCTCAGCAAAATCTGGCTGGAGGCGTATAGCATGATAGTAGGATGCGATCGCTGCCTGCCACTGTTGTTGACTGCTGTATATATTTCCTATTTTAGCATAGACTTGCACTAAATTCGGTTTGTCATCGAACACTCTAGAGTGCCAGAAAATTGCATCATCAAACCGACCCATCCCTTGCAAGATATTGCCTAAAACTCGGCAAGTCGAGGCAAAATCAGGTCGATTTGGAGATGGACTTTCCAACGCTTGCTCACAAGCGGCAATTGCTTCAGTTAAGTAAGTGTACATGAGAGGGAACAGGGAACGGGGAACAGGGAAAAGGGAACAGGGAGCAGGGAGCAGGGAGCAGCGCTACTTGATTAACTTTTGCCTGTTGCCTTTCCTTCATAAAACATGTTCACAACTCAAATCAAGCATTCAGCGGTCAGTGGTCAGCGGTCAGCCCTTGGCCTTTGGCACCTCAAGTATCGCGGCACAGGCTTCTAGCAGTATCGTGGCACGCTGTGACCTAACCAATAGCCTATCAGCTGATTGCTGATTGCTGATTGCTGATTACTGACCTACTAAAGTATCTCAAAACCATCATCAGTTTTATTAATTTCAACATCCAAACCTGAACTCAATTGAGCAATGGTTTCCCCATCCACTTTTAGCTGACCAGTGATCGAGTCGTAAGTTACGATAGTCTGGTCATCAACCCCTGGAATCACGATCCGATCTTCTCCAGACTTAAACTCAGTAATAATATCCGGCTGATCGTCAAAGAACTCGAAGGTAAATGTATCCTCTCCAGGACCCCCGATCGCCACATCAGTGCCTGGTCCTATGATCAGGTTATCATCTCCTTCTCCACCCAGCACCACATCATCGCCTTCACCGCCAGTGATTTGGTCATCCCCTGCTTGCCCCAAGAGCACATCATTCCCGTCACCACCGCTAATCTCATCGTTTTGATTACCAGTCTGAATAATATCTAGACCATCGCTCCCCCTAATATTACTTCGTTCATCGTCTGGTCCTAAGATAACGAAGCCGTCTTCATCATTTGGGATAACTTCAAGATCTGGGTCAGCAAACATAGAAGACATCTACTATAACTCCTTCTTTATCCTAGTTGATATTACCACCTATCAACTATAATTTATTACAGATTTTTTCGCCACAAACAAGATTAGTTTTTTTGTATTCTCAAATAGTTAGTATTTCTACCGAAGATAGTGTGTATAAAAACGCGCTTATTGACCACTAGGTCTGATCGGACTGGTTATTTATCAAAAAACATTCTCTGAAAAACTAAAAGTCCCGCCCAATCGCCCAATAATTATTATTTATAGCAATTATTGCCTAAGATTGTTACACAGCAAGTTCGGTAGAGCCCAAATAGTTTTACTGAATCCATGGCATCCTTTGCCTCCTTATTGGTTATGCACCCTTGAGCATAGCTGATTTAGGCCAGTAATTTTCATTACTGAGTAAAGGGAATCTAGGTTAACTAATATATCTTCTGTTAGTGAGCTAGTATACATTAATTTTCGAATAGGTTGACAGTCAAAATTCTCTCCTTTTACATAATAATGTTTTAGTCCCAGTTGTTGACTAATCATCCAGTAATCTGTTCTCACATAACTGGGTGAGACTAGTTCTATAATTTGAGTGCCAGGGCGACAAAATACAGTATTGGTCAGACCAGCGCCATGGGGAGCAACAATTGCTTTAACAGAAGCAAATAAAGCAACTTGTTCCTTCACAGATAGGCTTTCTAGGGCAATGGTAATAAAACCAAATTGGGATAGCAGCTCCTTGACCTCAGTTTCATTGATAACTTGTCGATGTCTGGCTTGCGCTCTAGAAATGTAGATCCGCTCTGGGTATCTTAATTCCAGAGTTTGCGGTAGAAACCTCTGTCTGAGAAAGTTAATAGTACCCTGCGGTACCCAATCAAAATGTCCGGGAAAGGAGGGTAAGACTAACTCCTGGGCTTGAATATGGGGGTAGCGATCGCTGGAGATAATTTTGTTAGCAGGAATGCCTAAGTAATTGAGGGTTTCTTGTTGAAAGGGTTGCTGTGGCGTATTGATCAAAAACCAATCAATCTTAGGGAAATCTATCCCACTGCGGCGTAGGATTTCAATTCTAGGCAGGACATCAAACATCCAGTGGTAGTAGCCATGTCCAGACAGTCCCGATAGAACCGCTACTGTGCCATCAATGTACTCTAAAGGCGGCATCTGATCCAGACTAAATATTCTATGGTTTCTGGGGTCGTAATGCTCACATCCAGGTAAATACCATGGGTAATTTCGAGAGAGGTCAGATAGCAAATAATCATCTGGAGTAATGATGGCGATGCTATGACAAATCTTCCAGTAACTGCTTTGGGGGGCAATCCAAGCCCGTCCTTGTGGGATAGTCGCCACAAAGACAGTAGGGGAATCCACAGAAAGTGTTTGCGGTGGCTGACACTGATAGACCCTCTTGCCGAGATGAATCGACTGAAACTGGTTACACAGTCGTCTCATACATCGATTACAGGTAACACCGCCACATTGAGGCTGGGACTGAGACTGGGACTGAGACTGAGACTTGCTGCCTTCAACAGATATAGGAGCCAGGGCAGAAACTGGCGGCGCTACCATGGACATGGTGTTGATATCGTTTGGGAAACCATTGCCCTGGGAACCATGGTTCACAGAACCTTCAATTTCCCTCGATCCCGTATATTGCCAATCCTTGTCGATGGTTGACCAAGGTACCTCTATGTAGTAGCAGCCATGGCACTCTGTGTTGATATACCAGTCTCTAGTCGCTTCATAAATGCCCTTGATCGGGTGAGGGGGTTGGGAGGTAAGAGGCTTAGCACTATAGTTATCTGGCGGCTTAGCACTATAGTTATTTCTCGGCACGTTATCTATCGGCAAGACTCCGAGACTACCAAGGTTACCGCTCACCTTGCCCTCTTCTAAGTGCTGATGCCAGAGGGATTGGTAGTATTCAAGGGCTTGCTGGAACCGCTTTTGTTTGCTCAAGACTTGCCCTAACCGTAGATAAATCTGAGGATGAGCTGGTTGCAAGGCTAAACCCATGTGATAAGTCATCACTGCTGCATCCAGTCGCTGCTGCTCGGCTAAACAATCCCCTAACCGTATATACAACTCAACCTGGTCTGGCTGAATCTGTAACGCTTTCTGGTAATACTTTTCCGCCTGCTTTGCTGCACCATACTCAAACAAGGTATCCCCTAAATACAAATAAGTCTGCCACAGATATAGGCAGACTTGGAAAGTATCTTCTTTGTTCCGTAGTGCCTCAAGAAATCCAGAACAATAAATTTGCGATCGCTCAAGTATGTCTTGGCCTGGTAAACTTTTAGCACGTTGGCAATAAGCCTCCACAAAAGCTGGTTGCAATGCGATCGCTTTTCGTAAATAGTCAAAGGCTAGGGCTAGTTTCCCCTGAGCCATCAAGGCGTTGGCGCATTCACTGTAGGTCAATATCTGTTCTGGATCCAGCCTCAGCAGCCTTTCAAAATACTGCACTGCTATCGGATAATTCCCCTTCTGTTGCCATAACCGACCCAGATTTAAGTAAGCTGATTTTAGCTCTGGGTTTAACTCAATCGCACTACTGTATGCCACCAGAGCTTGACCTGCCTTACCTTGTGCTTGCAGCACCTTACCCAGGTTATTATACAGAGTCCCACACTTAGGATTATGGTCGATACCTTGTTGGTCGATACCTTGTTGATAGACTGCCTTTGCTGCCTCGAATTGTTTTAGCTCAAAGAGAACACAGCCCAAGTTATTATAAGCGCTGAGGTAATCTGGCTGGTTGGTAATGGCTTGGCGATAACTGTTGCTGGCTTCCTCTAACTGACCCCGTTGACCATACAACACTCCTAGGTGATAGTGGGCTTTGGCATCCTTGGGGTTAAGTGCGATCGCTTGCTGATAGCTTTCTTTGGCAGCATCCCACTCCCACAGCTTGTGCCTCGTGATTCCTAGATTGTAATGGTACTCAGCCTGATCCGGCTGTAGCCAAACCGCTTGTTGATAATGCCATGCTGCTGTTGTGAGCTCCTGGAGTTGACTATATAACTCACCTAGGCAAGCATGAGTTTGAGCTTGCTCCGGTTGGAGTTGCAGCGCTTTACTATAGGCATAAATTGCCTCCCTCCGCTTTTCCTGAGCAGCTAGGGCAAAGCCTAGTAAAACATTGAATTCCTCAGAATCAGGCTGCCGTCTCAAGGCTTGCCTACAAGAAGCAACGGCTTGACCCCATTGCTTGTTGGCTAAATAAGCCTTGACTTGTTGGTAACTTGGTTCAACCTTGATCATTAGGCAGCTATCGGGTTAGAACTAGCTTGGGCAGTTGACTGCTCCCACCGCTAAATCGAACGCGCCCCGCGTCGGCTAAGCCGGACGATTATAGCGGGGGATTCTTAAGAGCATAAAACTCTTACTGGTTGAGCCAAACAACCTCTAAACCCTCCGATACAATCATTGGGGTTACTTGTGTGCTTGCGAATTATATTTAGCGCTCCGTTGCAATCAGCGTTAATCAACCAACCTTTGCTAGTTCGGTATAATCCACGTTTGATTCTCTTACCACTGAACTTGTAGGATTTTGGGTTGTCAGCATTCCACACAGGCAATTCATCTTTATCCAAGCTAGGTTAAACTAAGTCGGGGGGTCGCCCCCAGCCGACTCGTCTTCAAAACCGTACGTGACAGTTTCCCGTCATACGGCTCCTCATGAAAGGAATCATTGTCATTGATACCTCTAGAAGGGATTATCATC
>NZ_JAAHHU010000400.1:0-3848 GCF_010672095.1 Moorena sp. SIO3I6
ACCATCAAACGAGAGCGCAATAACCTTAAACGCTATCTCAGAGATACTCCTAGTTTAAAGCGATACTGGGCAGATTTATCAAAAGTTTATGGTGATGCGAGAGCCGACGCTGCCAATGAAACTGGAATTTCCGATTGGGACTTTCCTGACAACTGTCCCTATTCCCCTGAGCAAATCCAATCGGATTGGTTTCCTCCAAATTAGAGGTAAAACAATGGATCCCCAAACGACCTATCGAGAAATAATAAAACAAGTTATTCTAAAATACGCTCAATTTCGCCCCTCTCATGGAGACATCCGACTTGATCCCATTTTTGACGAAACACGAGAGCACTATGGATTAATGCAGGTAGGATGGTCACAGGGAAAAAGAATCAGAGGAAACCTAATATATATTACTCTAAAAAATACTAAAATTTATATTGAATATGATGGAATAGAAACGGGTATCACTACTGATTTAATTAATGCTGGCATCAAGAAATAAAATATTGTTTTAGCTTTCTATCCTCCCGAAATTCGTCAGCAAACTGAATTTGCCGTCAATTAAAATTTATTCGTGTTTGATAAAATCAAGGCTATAACCAATTTAAGTTTAAATGACCATGGATAGAAAAGACAGGTTACCGCTTCTAGGAGTAGGGTTTACTATTAGCTTAATCCTCATGGGTTGTAATCCCTCTGATGATGCGTTAGAAAAATCTCGTTATCAACCCTTGAATATAGCTGAAATCAAAGGTAAGAGAATAGGAGATGATCCGAAAGCGATCGCATTAGACTTATTTGGTAACAAAGAAACGGTCGAGAGTGAGTTTACTGAAGAAATAAAGGTGATTGAGCAGCAAGCTTTTGAGAAAATCGTGATTCTAACCCAGATGAATCTACCTGATGACAAAATTAGGGGCAAGCGTTATCGACTTGAGTTTCAATTCGATCAATCTACCGGTAAATGGAATTTAAAAGAAGCAGGTCGTCAACAGTCCTGTTATAAAAGTGAGAAACCTAAAGATTGGACAATTGAGCCTTGTCCCTAGCTAAACTTGTCGATAGCGTTTATCGTATTTATGAGGTAAGCTATCAGCTATCAGCTATCAGCTATCAGCTATCAGCTATCAGCTATCAGCTATCAGCTATCAGCTATCAGCTATCAGCTATCAGCCATCAGCCATCAGCCCTACTAGATTCAACATTTCTGGGGAATAACCTATCACTAACCTATAATTGTACTAAGTTACTGCTATGTCAATCAGCACCGAAGCTATCAAGCAAGACCTGGATATACTTACTGCTGAACAACTTCAGCAAGTCGCTGATTTTATTGCATTTCTTAAGTTTCAAGATAAACGTCGTCGGATTGTCCTAGATCCTGCTCAGTTAAAAGCCCTTGCTCATGAGTTTGCTGAGGAAGACCGCGCTCTTGCTGAAGTGGGAATGAGCGATTATGCCGCAAGTCTTGATCAAGAAGATAAGCTATGACCAATAAATATCAGCGTGGCGATATCTGGGTAGCTAATCTCAATCCAA
Source organism: Moorena sp. SIO3I6 (assembly GCF_010672095.1). Taxonomy (NCBI): domain Bacteria; kingdom Bacillati; phylum Cyanobacteriota; class Cyanophyceae; order Coleofasciculales; family Coleofasciculaceae; genus Moorena; species Moorena sp. SIO3I6. The sequence continues at coordinate 1,525 of NZ_JAAHHU010000400.1, forward strand.
GTCAAGGTTCTGAGCAAGCAGGTATTCGTCCTGTCATTATTTTTCAAAATGACATTGTTTCCCAGTTCTCTACAACAATTATTGCAATTCCTTTAACGACAAATCAACGCCGCGCTTCGTTACCAATTTGTGTTCAGATTGCACAAGGAGAGGGTGGATTAGCTCAAGATTCTGTTGCACTGTGTTTCCAAATGCGAGTGCTTGACAAAAGTCGTTTAATTCAAAAACTGGGGCACCTGAGTCCTAAAACAGTTGCTCAATTGGAAGAAGTGGTTTTGCTAACACTTGGATATGAGCTATAAATCCTGCTTTCCATAAGATAATCCACCTATCCAAAAGTGCGTTCGCGTAGCGTGGCCTACGGCCAATCACTAATTTTCTAGGGTATGTTAATTAAGTAACGCACCTATCCTCAAAAATATCACAAGTCAGTGATCATCTGTAACTCCTGAACTCCTGCAAGCGCACTACACATTCAGAGGTTTGACATTCCTAAACTCCGAAACTTAGTCATAGCTGACTTCTGACTTCTGACTTTTGACTTCTGACTTCTGACTTCTGACTTCTGACTTCTGACTTCTGACTTCCGACTTCCCACTTCAAACTTCGGACTTTTACTATGATTATCGACGACCAATATTACGACTTTATTATTATCGGCACAGGGGCTGGCGGCGGAACCTTAGCCTATAAACTTGCGCCAACGGGGAAGAAAATTCTCATCCTAGAACGAGGGGATTTTATGCCTCTAGAAGAGCAAAATCGCAGTAATGTCGATATTTTTAAGCGAGAACGCTATCACGCTCCTGAAATTTGGTATGACACTGCTGAAGAACCCTTTTTCCCCCAAATGAATTACGCTATCGGTGGCAATACTAAAATCTATGGTGCAGCATTGCTACGACTGCGGGAGCGGGATTTTGAAAAAGTGCAACATCAAGAGGGAGTGTCGCCGGAGTGGTGTTTGAAATATTCCGACTTTGAACCCTACTACACTCAAGCGGAACAGCTTTATAAAGTTCACGGTCAGGCAACCAGCGATCCCACCGAGCCATTTCATAGTCAAGACTATCCCTTTGAAGCAATCCCCCAAGAGCCTCAAATTGCGGAAATTTACAATGCGATCGCTCAGCAAGGTCTGCATCCATCTTACCTACCGTTAGGACTGACGCGCCAAGACGACGACCCAACCAATGATTCCGAGGTCAGCGGAATTGTGCCAGCGTTGAAACATCCGAACGTAACCTTAAAAACCAATGCGAAGGTGGTCTGTTTGCACACTAACCCCTCAGGTTTAGCAGTTAAAGGGGTCGAAGCCGAAATTGCAGGACAATCCTACTTGTTTATGGGGGAAATTGTCGTGGTTGCTTGTGGTGCCGTGAATTCAGCAGCATTACTATTACACTCTGCCAATGATCGACACCCCCAAGGACTTGCTAACAGTTCGGGGCAAGTGGGACGGAATTTGATGAAAAGCCTAATGACTGCTGTAGTGCAACTGAGCACTAAGCCCAATTCAGGTGCTTTTCAAAGAAGTATTTATCTCAATGATTTTTATTGGGGTGATCCCGATTTTCCTTACCCAATGGGTCACATTCAAAATTCCGGTGGATTGCTGACAGATATTATTTTTGCTGAAGCACCACCACTGTTATCAGTTCTGGCAAAATTTATGCCAGGATTTGGACTAAAGCAGTTAGCTACTCGTTCCATTGGCTGGTGGGTGCAGACGGAGGATTTGCCCGATCCCAATAATCGAGTACGAATTGATGGAAACAAGTTGTATATTGACTACACTCCCAATAATATCGAAGCCCACGATCGCCTAGTTTATCGCTTGACTGAAGTGCTAAAAACCATTGAAAAACGGCTGGATAGTTTTCAGAGCGGTAAAATATATCCTCGTGGGGAAGTACCGATTCAAGTAATGGCAAATCAGTGTGGCACCTGCCGTTTTGGGGACGATCCTGCTACTACTGTGCTCGATCGCAACTGCCGCACTCATGATGTGGAAAATCTTTACGTAGTCGATGGCAGTTTCTTTCCATCCAATGCTAGTGTCAGCCCAGCTTTAACCATTATTGCTAATGCTCTGCGGGTGGGCGATCATCTGATTGAACAGTTTGGGTAAGGATGTAGGGGAGCATGTCACTTTTGAAATTAGGTACATAGATCCCCCCTAACCCCCCTTAAAAAAGCTATGCTTTATAAACATATTTCTTTACAAAAAACTTGACAAAAGTAACTTGATATGATTAGTGTGATCAAAAAACTTGACGTCCCACGTTCTCGCTCAGTTTGTATAGGAAAAGCCTTTTGCCAAA
>NZ_JAAHHU010000401.1:0-3845 GCF_010672095.1 Moorena sp. SIO3I6
GCTAGATAAAATGAACTGTCAAGAGATTGTTTTTGTTAACAAGCTGATGAAACTTTTCCTTTTGTAACCAATAATTTTTGATAGCTCTATGTATTTTTTTTTATTAAAAAAAATACTAAGCCATTGGCTTTGGCATTTAAAATATCAGACTGATAATTATCACCAATGTGAAGGATATATTCTGGGTTACATCCTAGCTTTTCAACAACATATCCATAAATATATCCTCTAAATTTAGTTTTGCCTATAGTAGAGGATAAAAATAGCTTTTCACTATCATCATAGCCTGCCGAATGAATAATTTTATTGATCACCGATAGGGGGAGATACATATCTTAGATAAAAATAATCTGTTTATAAATTTTTCGGCAATAGTTATAGACCGAAAAAATAAATTCATTACGTCTGCAAACATCCCCTTCGGTTTGTATTTCAATTTTTTTAGTATTTGTGCGCTTTGGTCATTAAGTCCAAAATCTTCTACCAAACACTCAAATATGGTATCCAAGGTAACTTCTGAGAGGATATATGAAAAGTTTTTTGATACTGAATTTTGCCCCCCTAGCCCCCCAAATTTGGGGGAAGAGTCAATTTGCTTCTAAAAGTCCCCCAATTTTGGGGGATTTAGGGGGCTTGGATGTAGCAAATGATACTTCTCAGACAACCTCTGAGACCTGTTCTCGTCTCCAGAGTTTGTCCCTAGATTTTTTTTATGCTTTTTGTCTAAGCTTAGGATAATTTGGTAATAACTCGGAATGACAATAATCATATTGCTTTTGAACCAGTGTAAAGACATCACTTTGCTCTAAAACATTGCGTATAATTGCGGTATCAAAGATATCAAATGATACGTATTGGGATGTATTGATGATCTTGGCTAGTGTGTGATCCATCTGACCTATATTGAAACTAAGCTCCTAAAAACCCACCTAATCCAGTGTTGGGTTTGCCTTGCCATATCTATGTGTTCCTAACTACTCTGATTTTGCTATTCAAGGGAAAAGTAAGGATAGATAAGCAGTTAATGGGACTAGCATTGACAAGAGTAATTAGAAAACGGGCAATAAAAGCATTGCCCTGGCTAAGTGAGAAATCTCAGACTATCTAATGACAGAATTCCCATTAGTGGAGAAAAAGTAACACTATTACTCTCAACCATAAAAATTATCGATCATGAAAGCAGTGTCTTTGTGGAAACTCCAAAACTCTCTCCCGATCTTGGAAGGTTGGTGAATTACCTCTGTTGTGCCTATACAATTGGGATACAAACATACACTACATAAGACCCCCAGTTAGCCTACAGCTAAGCTGGGGGAATACTGCCAAGGTATTCACAGCATTTTGCTTATGTCAATAGTGATCAGTGAACCGACACTCTCAAATACCGAAATATACCTGAAAGATACCAAGTGTTTTGTAAAGGTCAAGGGTAGCTAATGGGCAAGTGATACTAAGTTAGGCTCAAAGATAGTATCTTTCTCAAAAGGTGATGGGGTGATGGGATGATGGAGTGATGGGGTGATGGGGTCATGGGGTGATGGGGTGATGGGATGAAAGTGCTAACTATGAATGCAACTTAGTATCACTTGGTATGAATCATGATCATGGTGGTCTTGCACCATGACTGAAACAAAATTAATTTTATTAATTTTTTCAGTTATTATGAGTTTACTGACTAGAACTCGCTAACAGCTGCAGATCAGGTGCATCCTGATTTTGCTAGTTCATTCCCTGAGGTAATGGTGAAAGAAGGCTTACAGGCTCGTCTAAACTGTGTTTTTGTCCATTTAGCATGTACCCCATCTTCTCTACTCTTAAAGGTTGTGCATAAAATTTAGCTAGAGCAAGTTGAAAGAAAAAGGCTGGATTACCGAGTAAGTAGCGAGCTGCCAGACGTTTGGGTTCACGGGATAAACGATAAAGCCACTCTCCTCCAAGATTGGAAATAAATTCTGGACAGTCAGGAACCAAACCTGCCAATCGGTCGATCACTGCACCACAAGGCATGAACACATTGACATTAAGACGACTACGATGCTGCCAAATCCATTTTTCTTGAATTGGCATACCCATGCCTACCAATAAAATATTAGGTTTTGTCTGGTTAATTTTATTAATTATCTCTTGATTTTGGCTGGGGTCTTCTTTATCAAAATATCCGTGGTGACCATTGACAATAATATTGGGGTATTGTTGTCTAAGGTTAGTAAGGGCTGTTTCTAGATGCTTAGGCTTTGACCCCAGCAGAAACATTGACAAACCATTTTGGTTAACATTCTCCAGCAATTTTGGCAGTAATAGTGTGTAAGACGCGCGGTATTTTAGTGATAAATTGTACCCCATAAACTGATGGGCTTTTAAGATACCCATACCGTCACAATGGGCGATTTCTGCACTTTGGATAAATTGATAAAACCATGGTAGCTGCATCGAAAGATTAAAACTATGTACGTTATAGTGAGCTACGGTTATTTTTCTGTCTTCAACGCAAGTGGCATGAATGGCATCTACAATTCTAGGGACGGTTACACAAGATATTCTACGCTCTAGCAAATGTACATTAATAGCAGGTAAATAATCTAATTCATTCAGTTGATTTTTTATTGCCATTGCCGTAATAGTTAGAGTAGTGATTAATTACAGTATTGCTACCGGTTGTCCGCGATCGCGTTTTTACGATGTCCAAATTATGAATAAGTTATGTGTGTCTATCACAAGTAGGACTTACGCAGCTGATCGAGAAATTAACGTTTTAGCTAATAGGGAACTTCGGCTCTGGCAACAGAGCACCGGCAATAGGTAATTACAGCAGTTTTACAGATCTGATTTTACAGATCTGAGTGGATAAGTCTTGAGGAGGTAAAAGGCTTGTATCCTTGGATGGTATCCCCCCATTACCACCCTAAAAAAGCCGGGTACACAAGAGGCTTACATCCATGGTCTTTACAAATGACTAATGACTAACTTATCTTTTCCAAATTACCAACATTACACCGCAGATAATCACACCCAACCCCACGGCACGACTAAGGGGGATGGTTTCCTTAAAGAAAAAATAGCCCATCAGTACGGAGAAGATGTAAGTCAAGGATACTGAAGGACCAGCAACACTGAGATTTACCCTGGTCAGCAACAAAATGTATGCGAGTGCCCCTAAACCATAACAACATAACCCTGCTATAATCTCTGGGGTCTTGGGTATACTGAAAATTTGATCTAGCCAATTGCTAGCGTTAACTTTTTCCAGCTTTTCGGCTCCAGTTTTGAGCAAGAACTGTCCAGTAGCACTGGTTAGGACTGACATTAAGAAAAGAATAAATTCTGCTAGAGTCACGAATATCTGAGAATTACGATTGGTCGATGCTTCTTAATCCGATTGCTATTTTGATGTTATAGGCTTCAAGCTTCAGGAGCTTAAGTTATTGTGATTGCTCCTAAAATAGTGTTAGGAGATTGATTTTAAGTATTTATGGCTATTTCCAGCTCTGCTACCTACACCGAAGAACAAATTTCAGCTTGGCTGCGGGGTTTATTTGCCGTTGCCTGGGCTGATGGTCACTTTGACCCAGAAGAACAAGAGGTTATGGCTCAAATCACCCAAGAGAAATTGGCTCCTGGCACTGATTTGCAGTCTTTTGATAAACCCATTACTCCTGAAGAACTAGCAGCAGCTTTAGGTAAGGATAACACAACGGCAGAGAATTTTCTACGAACTGCCGTAATGGTAGCCTTGGCAGATGGGGTGTACTCTGCGACTGAAGCTGATGTTCTACACCAGTTCTGTGAAGCGCTAGGTCATAAGGTTGAGGCTCTTGAATCACTGCAGGTAACTCTTTATGACGGTA
>NZ_JAAHHU010000402.1:0-3837 GCF_010672095.1 Moorena sp. SIO3I6
TGGAAGTGACTCTCTAGTGGTGTTAGATGGTATCGAGCTTCAGTTGACAGCAGAGGAAATTTTTGGCTGGTTGAAAATGGGAAGTTCAGCAACATAAGGGAGTAGGGAGTAGGGAGTAGGGTAAGGGTGGGAAGTGTGGGGAGATGGGGAGATGAGGAGATGGGGAGATTGGGGAGATTTTTATTAAGGGTAATTATCCCGATCCGAAACTTAGTCATAGCTTACTTTTAGGTGCGACCCGTGGCGAATTTAATTCGCCTACGGAAAGCGCACCTTTGACTTCTGACTTCTAACTTCTGACTTGCGCGTAGCGCTATACCTGGCTGCTGCTGTGGTTTGGCTTAACTGATGACACCTCCTAGTTTGCTTGATTAGCAAATTTTGATAGTGTTAAGAACAAGCACTTAAGTGATATAGTACTACCCATTAAGGTGTTTGACATTGATACAAGCAGCAAAAAGTGCGACCCGTGGCGAATTTAATTCGCCAACGGAAAGCGCACCTAAGCTGTTTTAATCAACTTTTGCATGCATGCCTCTTGCCTGTTGCCTTGCGCGTAGCGCTATATTACACAGCTAAAGCCGGAGTCAGCCTGTGTTTGATAGATTTAGTAAATCAAATATGCGTCCTTGGCTGGGAGTATTGTTCCTGATCAGCCTGACATTATGTTTATGGCTGGGTAATCTATCTTTAATAACAGAGCAAGCAACGATAGGAGAATTAGTCAACGCTCAAGATACCAATACAACTCAACAGGTAAATCAAGGTATTGAACGCTACGCTAGGGGAGATTATCGTGGTGCAATTTCTTTATGGAAAGAAGCGTTAAAGGTATATGAACAAAGTAATGAAGCGGCAACTATTGCAATTATTAATGAAAATTTAGCAAGAGCGTATCAGCAGTTGGGGGATACTCAGGAAGCAATTGGCTATTGGGAGAAGGTAATTTATTACTATCAGACTATTGGCAATTTACAAAAAGTAGGGCAAGTGCTTACGGAACAAGGGCAAGCCTATAGTAATCTAGGACAACCAGGGAAAGCAATTGCGCTGTTATGCGGTGCTAATTACGACAAATCCCAAGGAAAGCTAGAGTGTTTGCCAGGAAGTGCATTACAAATTGCTCGTGAGCAACAAGATAAACTGGGGGAAGTGGCAGCATTAGGAAGTTTAGGTGAAGCTTATCGTCTCCGGGGTGATTACAACGAAGCAATCGACTATTTAGAAAGTGCCTTAGAAGAGGCCAAAACTTATAATAATCCAGGCTATCTTGTTTTGGTATTAAATAGTTTAGGTAACACTCAGGCAAGTCGTGCCCAACTTTGGAATTTACGTGCCAAATCTGCTGCAAAACGTGGTATTCCTAAAGGCAAGGAATTTCAAACTAATGCCAGGGAAGATTATCAGAAGGCTTTGAGCTATTTTCAATCGAGTTTTAAACAATCTCAAGAACAAGATTATAAATCGGCTCAAATGCGAAGTCTACTGAATTTAATTCAGCTTTATGAACGCACTCAAGACTTAAATTTAGTTGATGCAGCAACGATTAATGTAGATATTCAACAAGCTTTAGCATTACTCGATCATTTACCGGATTCTGTTACGAAGGTATATGCAGCTATAGATTTAGCCAATTTACCTGATGGTGATAGTAATATTACTTCGCCCTTAACCCAGTGTTCAGTCAAGGGAAAATTAGCAGATGCACAAGCAACAACAATACTAAATCAGGCTATCGAAATTGCCCACAAATTGCAAGCAACACGTGCTGAGTCTTATGCGTTAGGTGCCCTAGGTCATTTTTATGAATGTCGTAAAGCCTATCAAAAAGCTTGGACATTAACTCAGAAAGCACTGTTATTAGCTGACCAAAATTTGCAAGCTAAAGATAGCCTTTATTTATGGGAATGGCAAGCAGGTAGGATATTACAAAAGCAGAACAAAGAGGCACAGGCGATTCCTTTCTATCAACGTGCCTATAATACCCTAGATAAAATTCGCAGTGATATTTTAATTGCAGAACGGGATTTACAATTTGACTTCCGGGATGTAATTGAGCCTGTTTATCGTCAGTTAGCCCAGTTCCGAATTGAGTTAGCTTCTCGGGATGAAGAAAATCGTAATAAAGAATTAAATTTGGCCTTAGAAACGGTTAATTCTTTAAAACTAGCAGAGCTACAAAATTATTTTGGCAATGATTGTATTTTGGCAGCTATTAATAATACTCAAGTTGATGAACTGTTAGAACAAAACACAGCGGTGTTTAGTTCCATTATTTTAGACGATGGTACGGCAATGATTTTGACTCTGCCAAATAAGGAAAAACACTTACACTGGATAGAACTATCACAGAAAGATTTTAGAAATCAGATTGAAAAATTCCGCCAAGGATTAATAGACGGTCAATTGTCAATCAATTATGATACTACTGACGCTGAAACGTTATATGATTTGATGATTCTTCCTTTTGAAGATTATTTAACGTCGCAACTTATCGAAACTATTGTTTTCATTCAAGACAGCTTTTTGCGTGACATTCCAATGGCTGCCCTTTATGATAAAAAAGCTCGAAAATATTTAATTGAAAACTATGCGATCGCTACCACCCCTAGTTTAAGTTTAACTGCACCCAAAAAACTAAATACTCAAACAGGTCGTGCGTTAATTTTGGGGGTCAGTAAAGAAGCAATAATTGACGAGCTCCCATTCCGAGCTTTGCCAAGTGTACCCTTAGAAATCAAAGAAGTTCAAAAAATCTTTCCTAATCATAAACAGTTTATAGATGAAGACTTTGAACCGAAGAAACTAGAAAAGGAAATTCAAGATACAGTTTACCCAGTTATTCATATAGCAACTCATGCTCAATTTGGAATAATTTCCGAAGATACGTTTTTAGTTACAGGAAATAATAATAAACTCACCATCAATGAATTAGAAACAGTTTTACGCCAAGTCAGTGGCGGTTCTGCCTCTGTTGAGCTTTTAGCACTAACGGCTTGTCAAACAGCGGTAGGTGATGAACGTTCTAGTTTGGGTTTAGCTGGAGTAGCTTTGCAAGTTGGGGTCAGAAGTGCAATGGCTTCCCTTTGGTCTGTGGGAGATGAATCTACATCTTTGTTAGTGAAAGAATTTTATATAAATGTACATCAATTGGGAATGAGTAAAGCTAAAGCGTTACAAGCTGCTCAGATAAAATTACTTAAGGCAAAAGAAATATCAGAAATTAATGACCAATATGATAATCCTTCTTTTTGGGCACCGTTTATTATGATTGGGAATTGGTTGTAAAACGTAGATATAGCAATTATCATAGCTATGAGGTAAACAATTTCTAGATTTTAGGGAACAGGGAACAGGGAACAGGGAACAGGGAAGAGAGAAGAGCGAATAGGGAATAGGGAATAGCGATGCCCTGCATCAACACAGGGAATCAACGTCAAAGAAGACTGTACCTCATAACTGCGATAAACGCTATAGCGTTTTTTTTCATAATGAGGTACACCGGTTTTTTTGCCTGTTCCCTGTTACCTGTTCCCTGTTCCCTGTTCCCTGTTCCCTAAAACCCAAAAAGTTGTACCTCACATAATTAAAAAACGCTAGCTATCACTTATCCCTATTTACAATTTCCTCCAACCACCTAATTTTATCAGCATCTTCTTCTAACTCAGACTTAGCGAGGTCTTCCACTAAACTGGAACCAAGCTGTCCCATCTTTCCAGGTTGTGCCAAGGTTAGCGCTTCCATAAATGCTTCATACCAAAAATCAGCCCCAGCATAGATATCTACTTTCTGGGAACTATTAATTGTGGTAGATAGCCTACTTTTTATCCGTGTTGA
>NZ_JAAHHU010000403.1:0-3832 GCF_010672095.1 Moorena sp. SIO3I6
TTGCCAGTGGTTTCTTGCTTGGTGCTTGTGGCGGGGCATTTTTCGCCTATTTCCTATGCCAGACACCTCATCTAGCGCCACTGCAAAAGATTGCTAGTGGAGTATGGTCTTCTTAACTCTGACTGGAGACAAGAGTTTCTGATCGCGCAGCGGAGGCGAAAGCCGATAGCTAAGCAAGAGAGTAAGGTGACTGACACTTAGTTAAATCACCTATTCTCTTGTTGGCACCCCACCAAAGAGATAGATTTCAGGAAAAGAGGGATGTTCCTTGTTAGGAAGGAACTCCTTTGCAATGCGCGAGCATTGAACTGCTACGGGAAGGCACGACCCATGGTTGGGCTGTGATAACTCCTTTTTTCTAGTCATCGAGGATTTCTTTACCAAAAATTTTGGGTAATCGCGCCCCGTCCTTCTAGGACGGCTTTTAGTTGACACTTTTATAGCGCCATAGTATAATTAAAGTATAGGGTACAGGCTGAAAAACCGAGGCTGAGCCGGGAGAGAGACCCGTAACTTATTGACCTTAAAGTAGTAATGCCCGGAGGGCAGGGAAAATCCTCCTTAAAAACCCAATCATCGACTACCAATCGGTGTGTGAACCCAGCAAGACACAACTTGAGAAAATAATGGTACGGCGGGGCACGCCGGAACCAAGTGAAACAGAGAAGCAACGGACTTTATAAGGCACTTCTCAAAAAGTAGCTCAACGCTTAGGGAGACCAGCCCGCTGGGTCTTTCGTAAACTAAACTAAAATCTTAGTCTTGACGGGATTTCGGTTTAGGTACTGCCGCAAGGATGCGAAGGTTTAAGGCCGGTCATAGATCTAAGAATCCCCGCACTTTCAGGGCGGGGAGTGTCAACCCTTTCGTCTCGCCCAGGGGGTAGACTTCCAGATAGTAATAAACAAAGCTCCAGACACCAAAGCTCCCAAATTCCATTTTACAGCACTTTTAAACAGACCCAGACGACGAGACGATAAACTCGATTGAGCTTGGTTTTGTATCCTCTGCTCACCACGAGCAATGAATGAAGCGAGCTGTTCTTTCACCCTCTCCAATTCTTGAGAATTATTGATATCCGGAGTGCTACCTTCACTACTCAGGCTTGCCAAAAGTTTTTCCATCTCCGCTTCTGTATTTACTTTCTCCAAAGCATCTTTAACTTTTTGGAATTGGGTCATCCCTCGGTTAACTTGAGTAGTAATTTGAGTACTGGCTTGTTTATTAATCCGCACTGTATTAATAATTCCCAAAGGAATCAGCAAGAAATATAGCACTCCCAGCACCAAAGCTAACCAGGATAAAACCTTCACAACCAGGACTTCCCATCTCTCGCGCCCATGGCGCTCTCCATAAAACACCAGGGCTAAGCCGAGTAAAGGTACAGGCACCCGTTCCACCAATGCCCCTATGGTCTGTAATTCCCAGGCAGGATTCATAAAGTTTGGTGGGATCAACGTTTCAACTACGTCAAATACAGTTAGCACTAAAAGGCCATAACCTATCCAGTGCAACAGAGTCGCAGACCTTAGAACAGAAAAGTTAAACTGCCGTATATCCTCTACGGATTCAGTCAATTTATTGCCATCTAATTTAGTCATATATTAAATATTCCTTCATAATAGGACACGATTGTCGTAAACCTTACCTCAAGGTTTAGGAAAGTGTAAATACCACCAGTCGTACCAGTCAGGCCAAACATTTTCCAGCACTTGATAGGCAGCTTCAGGGGAAGAATTCTCTAGAGGAATAGAAAGATGAGCCCACAGACAACGGTTGTCTTGTAGCTTTACCTGACCCAGTAACCATAGCAGCAGCCGACGGGAGCGTACATCGTAAATATCCCGATTTTTCTTGAACTGATAACTGGTGACCGTACTGCCACCCCGGGGGTTGATACAAGAACTGAGGTAAGCCCGCTCTTGGTACACAAATAAGCGATGAAAACCTATGTTTTGATGCTGGCGTGACACTATTAATTCTTGACTAGCGGGTTCAATCCCTATGTACTTTTGAAGGAATTTATTAATATCACCCCCGCTCTGAACTAAATAGCGCATCTTTATATCTAGAGGTAAATCATTCTGAATATATCGATAGTGCTTGCCAGCTTGTAGTGTTTTATCAACAGCCGTTTGACCAGTCAAACCTTGACTTTCCAGAGGCTGCCATTCTGGTAAGGGAACTGTAGCTGGAAATTCAAAAGGGGTGATGGGACGAGCGCTTGTAGTTGGATACCAAATTACTTTGCCCATAACTGATAAAGTAGCCCCAAAAACAAAAGCTAGCAGCCAAATACGTAGTGATTTCCAATCGAGCATGACATCAAGGCAAAAGGTAAAAGGCTTGCAGGTCTAGGACATTCTTGGGACTAGAAGCCCTGGGTGTTTATGAGGTTTAAGGTTCTACGCTCTAGAGTTTAGGCTAATGGTTGAATTGCTCTAAGGTTCTAACAAGCCTATGAAGCACAACTTTATTACTACCTAGCCCTGATCTGCTTTTTTTATAGCTAATATCTAATAATGCCTAATACTTAGACTTTAGGTTAGTGGCTTAATCTTCAGTCTTTGGTGCATTCTGTTGAAGTATAAAATTGCATAAGAAACCGAAAATAATGACAGCAGCCAATGAAAATATCATTGAACCATCTCCAAAATGCCAATATTCAAAGGCTTCATAACTATAATAAGCGACTAAAATAGCCATCATGCTAACTCGAATAGAATTAACAATAAATCCTACTAAAATAGCTATCAGTGGTACCAAAAATTTTTGAACCCGGCTAGTAGGGAACATAAATAAGAATAACAACGATATTCCCAACAACTGAAGCATAGAACTGACGCCAGAACAGCCGGGATTTACTTCTATTCCTCCCGTTGGCAGGATTAAATAAACCCCTTGCCTAGAGACTTCAAATCCTGAGTACCAAAGGAGCAATCCAGAAAACTTAGCAGTTAATGTGGATACATCAATCAGTAATGTTGGCAATCCAGATGGTATAGCGAGACATAAAAATATAGTAAGGTGCTGCCAATATTGCTTTAATCCCTTCACTCCAGATGCCAGCAGTCCCAAACCCAATACTGAAATCAAAGGAGAAAAGCGGATAAAAATGTCATAGCCTGATACAAATGTAGATCGCAACAGTACTAACCCAATTAATAATGACCCTAAAACGCCAGAAAAAATATCACTTTCTAGGTCCAAGGTATGGCGTTTTTCCCATACCATGTAAGACACAGCCACCCAAAATAAAAAACTTGTACTTAGTAAATCAGCAATGTTACTCCTGTCAGCCAGAGTCAATTGAATTGCTATTAACCCAGCTGCTATACCTACTAGCCAATATTGGTAATTTTTAAGGTGTGTAATGGTTGCAAAATGAGTAGCTTTCATCGTGATGTAGCAATATTACCATAATCGGAGACGTCAGACTAAGACTCTTTCATAGTTTCCCTGACTAAGCTAAAAAAAATATCTATAATGGTCAGCTTTTTTTTAAAATTGATAATAAATATGGGGTTTTAACTAGTCTATTATAACTTAATTTGTTATACTATTTACCCTAGCACCTCATTGCTAATGAATTAACTATTTTAAGTTATATTATAACTAGCACTATTTAAAAAAAAAGCTATTTATTATAGTCATTTCCAAAGTCTAAAGCGTGCTTATTTGTGTAATTTTTAATTATTTGGTAAAATAAAATATATGACAAATTAGTGCTTGTTCTATTCTTCCACTCAAAACTCTCCCACTCAGGACTATTTTTTGCTTAATTGGTTGATTTATCCAACAGCTGTACCTTTGGGGATTTGACTATAACACC
>NZ_JAAHHU010000404.1:0-3823 GCF_010672095.1 Moorena sp. SIO3I6
ACTCTGGGGATGCTTTTTTCTATCCTGTCATCAACAACCAAGCAACCCTGGTGTTTTCCACCAGTTTTGATGATAAGATTTACTATGAAACTCCCACAGGTGCCAACAATATTTGGGCAACTGCTAACCAAATTGATCAGCCAGGCCCCGGTATCGATTTAGGGGTTACCGATGTGGACGCCTTGGAATTATGGGGAGGGAGAGATGCTAATCGCTTCTCGATTTATGGAGACCCCAAAGTCGCCGTTTATAACTATAATTCCGATGGCACCACAAGCGCCTTATATACTCAACAGGAAATTGCCAACGCTATTGGTGTAGATGACGAGTTTGCTGACTTAGTTAATCTGGATGCGATGATGACATCTGGGAATAACTGGATTATGTTCAGCATCGATCCCATTGAAGAAGCGGGTCTCGATGGTGGTGAAATCTGGGTTTGGGAACGGGGTTCCGGCTCAGCTGATTTCCTGAAACATGGTGGTCACCTTTGGGATACGGACTTCAAGGTGATGGAAACCTTTGGCACTGCCTCAGAAAATGTCAATGCCTTGGAGGCAATTGGAAGCTACTCTGGAATTCTGGATGCTGGGTTTGAGGTAGTCCCCGTGAAGTCTCTCCCACTGGATACAGTAGGAGGTAATCCAATTCCTTTGTCAATTTAATCACAATAGGGAAAATGTTGACTGTATCAACCTAGGACGAAAGTGCCTTAGCTAATTGAAACGTGCTAGAAACTAATCTTAGTCTTTTAGTCCAAGAGTAATCTTGGGCTTTTTTTTATGGTTTTTATCAGCTCCACTAGTTTTGTGGACATAACTGTTTTAGTTTATTCACTAAATTAGAGAGAGGTTAACTATCAGAATAGTGGGAAAAGTTATTTATAGGTTACTTGTGAGCTATGAATAGGTTTAGCGGAAGGTAATGACATCTAATTTAATGACAAAAGTGTTTTTGCTTTAGCATGAATAATATCTAAAAATAATAGACACACGAAATTATTTTGAATAGGATTAAGACAGGAATAAAAAATTACTAATTGATTCCTGGTAAATAACACACATTCATTATTGGAGAAAAACTCAAATGGCTAACATTCAAATTTCTGATTTACGTCCTGCTGGTGCTGACCTTTTCTTGGATTATGAAAGCTATATGCATGATGTAACAGAGCAAGAAATGATGAATACATTAGGAGGATTCAAATTGAGAATATTGTGGAGTGGTTTTTGTCTGGAATGGTAGTAACAAAGGTATATAGCAATTGGATTTAACAGCTATAGATACTAACGAAGTCCGCTTTATCGGATAGATTTGTAGCAGATTTCAGCAAGACTAAAATACACTTTACCCCACCCGTAATAAGGCGGATGGGGTATACCTCTAAAAGCAAAAATGTTTAATGATAGTTAAAACCCTAGACAAATAGCCTAATTTTTTATAAAATAGAGGCTAAATAAAAATATTAAAATTTTGCTTAAACTATACCAAGTTTTCCATAAATCCTCAAAAGATACCTAGGAAAAGCATTTACCGATGATTATCCAGTCCTTAAGACATTTAGGCAAGATTTTTTAAACAGAACGGTCTTGTTTACAATCGAGACCGTTCTATGTCTACCACAAGTTGCTCTACAGAAGCGTTGAAGGTTTAAACTATTAAACGCTTCTGCTATACTTCTTATTTAAGAAGCATTTTGGGGAGTGAGTTGAACGATTTCAATATTTGTAACAGATTTGAATTGATAAAGGGATCTATTTATCCAGTCATTAAATAGATCAGTAGCAATTTTATTGCGGAGCCAATTATCTAATTGCCTTTCAATAATCTCCTCCACAAAAATTAAATGTACTCCTTTAGAACTCACAATCGGTTTAATCACCTGGGGAGGTTTAGCAGCAAAAACAGCAGCAGAAATCTCCGGCTTCAAATCCTGACGATATAATATCCCTCGGTATCCACCTTTACGACGTAAGTCTTTATCTTCGATGTATTGATGAGCAACATCATAAAAACTCATTTCTCCTTCGCCAATAGCATAAAATAATTCTAAAGCTAAATCTTTATTATCAAAAATCACTTCATGCATCACCACACCATCATAATCCAATTTCTGTTCATAAAAATAGGGTTCAATTTTATCTGCAAACAAATGAACAGCTAATTTTGTGGAAAGGGCATGATTATAAACCAATTGTTCAAAATCATCTAGAGACAAATTATTTTGTTTCATCCAGGCATGGGTATCCTCTGCACTATGAAGTTGATGCATTATTCGGTATTTGTCTGCCATTTCCTGAAGTTCTTCAGTTTCTATCTTGATTCCAGCCTCTTCTACTGCATTTGCTATTACTTGACGGGTAATAATTGCTTCTACAATATCAGAAGTTTTTAAAGATAGCTTGACTTGATCTAGAATATCTTCAGCATTAATAGTGATAGATTTTGACATGATTTTTGTCCTCTTTGATTTGACTAATAAAAACCGACAACTCAAAAATAGTTAACCTCAGCATTGATCTCTAGCAATGATAACTAAACTACAATTCCAAACCCCCCTGCTGCAACTTCTTAAAGGGATCCAGGATTAAATCCATAATCCGACGCTGGCGGACAATTACTTCTGCGGTTGCGGTGTCCCCTGGGCGGAGAGCAATACATTCCTGTGGTGTGGGCATACAGGTTTTATTTAGTTTAATTTCTAGGTCATAAGTAGGCACTTTACCCTGCTCCGTCTCTGTAAGCTTGGAGGTTGGAGAAATTTTGATTACCTTTCCTTCTACTACCCCATAGTCTTGAAAAGGATAAGCATCAAACTTCATTTTTACTGCCATTCCTTCCCGTAAGGAGCCACTTTCTGAAATAGCGATCTGCGCCCGCAGGGAAAGGAAGGACTCTTTTGGGGCAATCTCGACTATAGTATCTCCAGGTTGCACCACAGCCCCGGCACTTTTGATAGGGGACTGAAACACGATTCCCTCGATCGGGGCCGCTAACATCCTTTGATTTAACTGAATTTCCAAGGATTTAATCTGACTTTTATTCTGAGATAGTTCGGCTTGGAGGGTAGTAATTTGGGTTTCTATATTCTTCAGTTGTTCCTCACTTTTGAGTAACGCCAGCTTACCCGAATGAACCAAAGTTTTATAACTCCGTTCTTGCTCTTGCAAGCGCAGGCGAGCTTGTTTAATATCAGCCGATGCTTGATGAATGGTCTTTTCATAACTACCTTGTTGCTCTTTCAGGCGAGACTGAGCTTGTTTTATGTCTAATTCAGTTCTGATGATAGTTTTCTGGGCTTCTTTGGCTGACTGTTGCACATCTAAAAAGCGTTCTTTTGACAAAACCCCTTCTTCATAAGCGTTTTTGTAACGGGGAATTTTTTCCTCAGCACTTTCTAAACGAATGGTTTCTAATTCATAGGCAACCTTGCTAGAGTCTATCGCCCCTCGGGCTTGCTCTATTTGTGCTAATAGTTCTTCTTTTTGTAAACTGTAGCCGAACTTGAACGCTTCCAGATTCTGCCGTGCTTGCTCGACTTGCGCCTGTTTTTCTAACTCTTGAGCTTGGTTTTGTTGCTCCTGGGTACGCAGAGCTAGTATCAATTGGTTTTTCAGCACCTCTAATTGATTCAGGCGATTCTGTTGCCCTTCTAATTTTTTTTGTTCCTGCTGAAGTTCAGTGCTAACTAACTCGGATTCCAGTTCTAGTAAGGTTTGACCAGCCGTTACCAATTCCCCTTCTTTGACCTTAATTGCTGCTACCGTTCCTGCCACTGGAGCATCAAGTTTGATAGTTTCCCCCGTAGGTTCCAATCTTCCTC
>NZ_JAAHHU010000405.1:0-3813 GCF_010672095.1 Moorena sp. SIO3I6
GTACTTAGATAGATTTTCTTTGGCTTAAGTGCTCTTCATGGCTTATGATACACTGTCAAGTTTTCACTGTCAAATTTTCGGTCAATTTACAGTGATTTTATCACTTTCTTTCAATGCGATTACCCTGTGAAGTAAGCCCCACCAAGAGAGTCTATATACCTAAATCAAATGGGAAGAAAAGACCCTTAGGAATACCAACCATAAAAGACCGAATAGGTCAAGCCATAATAAAAATGGCATATGAACCAGTATTCGAGGTAAGCTTTGAACCCAATAGTTACGGATTCAGACCTGGAAGAAGCTGTCACGACGCCATCCAAGAAGTGTTCACTGGCCTCAAAAAGGGTAGCTCACACCACTGGGTTCTTGATGCAGATATTAAAGGAGCATTTGACAATATATCTCATGGCTTCATCATGGATAAATTGGAAGGACTACCGAAAAGAAGTCTAATCAAGAAATGGCTAAAATGTGGATACGTGGATAACAGGATATTCCATCCAACCAACTCAGGAACACCCCAAGGCGGAATCATCAGCCCACTACTAGCAAATATAGCCCTCGATGGACTCCAAGAAGTCATATCCGAAAAATGTAAGATAGATTACACAACTCGAAGTAGAGGGAAAACCATAAATAAGAAAAAGGAGGTAGATAAATACAGATTTGCTAGATACGCAGATGACTTCGTAATCACCAGCCAAACAAAAGAAAACCTGGAAGAAATAATCCCCAGAGTAGAAAAATGGCTAAGAAAAAGGGGGCTGGAACTCAACAGAGAAAAGACCAAAATCAGAAACATAATAGAAGAAGGTTTTTCCTTCCTGGGGTTCCAGATTCAACAAAGAAAGACAAAAACCCTGAGATTAGATAGCAAGAGGTACAAGAAGAAAGCACGAAAAATGCTTAAAAATCTAAAACCAAATGCTATAAGAATCCCGACCCCAAACGCCAAAATCAGGGAGGAAATATGCTATTCATGTATAATAACACCTGACAAGGAAGAAGTTAAGAGATTCTTAAAGGAAATTCGTAGCATACTCAAGAATGAAGCTAGGGCACTAAATACAGAAGATGTAATCAAAAAGCTAAATCCGAAGATTAGAGGATGGCTAAACTATTACAGATTCGTATGCTCCAAGAAAACATTCAACAATGTAAGGTATAAAATTCTCAATTCCATATACAGGTATCTAAAGAGACAACATCCAAAGAAAGCCTGGAAGTGGATTAAGAGGAAATACTTCAAAACCATTGACAAAGATACCTTGAACTTCTTCACCATATCAAGTGGAAAAAGAAAGAAAGAGGAAATCCTAGTCAACGCAGCCAAAGATGTACCTATTATCAGATTTGAAAAGGTAAAAGGAAACTCATCCCCCTTTGACCCTGACCTAAAAGAATATTGGAAGAAAAGGAAGACTAAATGGGGGAAGTCCAAATTTACCAAAGGTAGCAAATACGAAAAGGTATATATTCACCAAAAAGGGATATGTCCTATTTGCAATCTACCTATCGAACTCGATGATAACTTCGAGGTACATCATACCATACCTATCAAGCGAGGCGGAAACAGTGAAACTAAGAATCTACAGATTCTACATAGTCACTGTCACAAAGCCAAACATAAGAAGCTTCACCAGGATACCTGATTAGGCTTGAGCCGGATGAGTATGAAAGTCTCAAGTCCGGTTCTTAGGGGAGGGAGAGATGGTAACATTTCTCACCTTACCCGACTACTTTAAACGAGTAGACCCCCGTGGAACTAGTCAGACTTGCCCTGAGTGTCAGGCCACAGTGAAGAAAGATTTGAGCGTTAGAGAGCATAAATGTCCTGAATGCGGCTACACAGCCCACAGAGATCATGCAGCTGCTCAGGTGATTAGATGGCGAGGATTGGAATTAGTACCCGTGGACAATTCGGGAAATGGAAACCGCCTGTCAAATAGTCGATCTGTCGGGGGAGAAATCCTAGATAAGTGGCTTTGGGCAGGAATACCCGTTTGTGAAGATGGGAAGCCTACACTATACGCGAAGCGTTAGTGTAGGAGGATGTCACGATCAATCCCAAATCACCCTTTGGTCCTGACCATGAATTTCCCACGTTTCCTGATCCTGCAACTGCTGATGACTACGGTAGTAGCCTGTAGTTCAACCAGCACCTCAACTCAAGCACCTGCTGCACCGATTGTACAAAAGTCCTCGTCTGAGCAATCTCCCCAAATTGCTCAGGCACCTGCACAAACAAATGCTTTATTGACAAAAACCCTAATCGATACCAAACCCCTCACACCCCAACCGATTAAAATTACCCTGAAGGATTTACCAAAAAGTTTGGGTTTAAAGCCCCGTCCTTATAGGACGGCTTTCTTTTTAAGATAAAACTTGACAGTTTTAGCACTGCGTGTTATATTAAAATAATAAACAAAAAAATCTAAAATAGATAAATACTATCTAATCATAAGTAGACAACGTAAAAAATATGTATCAGATACATATTGCGTAATTTGGTCTAACGACTTAAACGTCTATGAAAAAAAATTAGATAAAAAAAGTATCTATCTATCTATAAAAAAAGCGATGCAGAGGTGCGACCCGTGGCGAATTTAATAATTAGATGCGGAAAGCGCACCATTACGGTCTTGGGGGTTCCCCCCACTCGCGCTTTGCATGGCTGACAAGGTACGGTGGGGCACACCGGAACCCTGGTGTTAAACCAAAACGCTTTGGGAGATCCGTCCTCTACTCTTCCTGGTTCCGGCCTGGTTGAGCAAGATGGATCGTTGAACAAAGAATCCCCGCGTCTTTAGACCGGGGAGTGTCAAACTACCGTCAATGAACGAGATCTGATCGCAGATGACCTAGTTCCTGATTACCAAAAAATTTGGGTAATCGCGCCCCGTCCTTCCAGGACGGCCTTGTGCTAAGATAAAGACATAACAAAAAAATAGTATTCTAGATGAACATGATCACAGAATAAGTAGACAGTGTAAAAAACCTGTTTTGAGATAATCAGGTTGCACAATCAAGTCTAACGATTTGGAAGTCTATGAAAGTCTAAGATCACTAAAAAAATGTTTATCTTAATTTGTTAATTAGTAATGGTACGGTGGGGTTAGAAGTTACCGTAAGAATAGTGGAGCCTTTATAGTTAGTCTGCTATGAGTAAAAAGTTTTAACCTTTTTGATTAAGGCTCCACTATTCTAAGGTTTCGTTTCCGGCACACCGAAACCTAGGTTATAAACCAAATACGCTTGGGTCGAGGCGACCTCTATTGTTCCTGGCTCCGGCCTGGTTAAACAAGTAACCCCGTTGTTCGCGTAGCGTGGCCAAAGGCCAAGCAAGAATCCCCGTCCTTCCAGGGCGGGGAGTGTCAAAAGGTTGTCTTTGTCCCCTTCAAAACTGATAGACGACCATTAGGCTACTATGAAGATTTTCTGACTGGTTTTCTGATCGATTCCTCAGGACCAACCACTTGGGGACGTCCAGTTGGGTTGCTGGTGCTAAAAGATGGCAGTCTGTTAGTAACAGAAGAAGCCAACAACCGCATTTACCGAATCCAATACCGCAAAAGTAACCCGTGAAGTGCTCTCGACTAACTCGAAGGTTGTAATCAGTGCTTCCTGTCTCGTTCCCTATGGCCTTAATGCACCCTTAGTTTTCGTGAACTGTTTGACTTTGCTTAAGAGCTGATTTGTAAAGAAAATCTAAAGAGAACTCAATGACGGGCTGAGTAGCCTGTAATCTATATGACAAAACGAGTTGAAGCACTGTGTTCATGAGTCGTTTGCCTGAGATCGCCAATCCCCATC
>NZ_JAAHHU010000406.1:0-3802 GCF_010672095.1 Moorena sp. SIO3I6
TGTCGGGAGTCGGGAGTCGGGAGTCGGGAGTCGGGAGTCGGGAGTCGGGGTTGCGGAAAATGAACAAAATTACAACAATCCCCGACTTGTGAACAAGCCGGGAAAGCATAGTATACCAATCCTAAATGAATTGTGAGAATTTTTGTTCTCTTTTCCCTACTCCCGTCTTGATGCAGTCGCTCATGGGGGAAACCACGGCAATAGCGAGTGGGGGAGACCCCCAAGACCGCACTGGCTCCCCAAGACCGCGCTGCATCGCTACTCCCTACTCCCTGTTCCCTGTTCCCTATTCCCTGTTCCCTGTTCCCTGTTCCCTTTTGTATAGGTATTGGCATTTGGATGGGGAAAATCGTCCTCGCTTCAGCTCGGGTGAAATATGGGGCTAAACAGGTCTTGCCCTTGAGAAAAATCCCTCAACCATGAGGGTTGTAGCTGACGGGTGTACCTGCTGAAGTCCGTCATTTTTTTTTAACCGGGCTTTCAGCAGGTATGAGGACTTAGGATTTGACAAATTGACAGTAATGTGATATTAGCTCAAATTGTTGCAACAATCTTATGGGAGATTGAGTAGGAACCGGAATGTAGGGTTTGATATGAGGTTTGATATGAGGTTTATGAGGTTTGATATGAGGTTTATGAGGTTTGATATGAGTTTTATGAGGTTTTAGATGAGTAGTATGAGGTTTGAGATAAGTAGTATGAGCTTTTACATGAGCTTTTATATGAGGTTTTATGAGGTTTTAGATGAGTAGTATGAGGTTTGAGATAAGTAGTATGAGGTTTTATATGAGCTTTTATATGAGCTTTTATATGAGTTTTATGAGATTCAAAACTGTGAAAAATCCTAAGATAGTTATCTGTAGGGGAACCAAAGAATGTAATCACTTCTTTTTTCCTACAATCCCTTTGTAAACAGTCAATCTCACAGGAGTTAGTTATGGCAACTTTTAAATCTGTTTCTGGTGATGACCACGAGCATATCTACGGTGGTGTTGATCAAAACGGCAAAATGTGGGGTGAAGGCTTCACTGTTACAAAAGGTGATCCAGGGTGTTACACAATAACATTTAATCCTGATAAACAATTTGGCGAAAAGCCTGGAGTAGTCGCTTCAGTTTATGTGGATGAGAATAATACATATAGCGTGCCTAACCTGTCTGTTTCAGTATCTAATGTTTCAGTGTCTAGTTTTGACTGCTACACTACTAATGAAGACGGGGATTTAAAACGTGCTCCTTTCACCTTTATTGCTTTTGGTGAAAAAAAGAAGTAAACTGACTAGGAGAAATAGCGGTTATAGCCCTTGTTTAGCAAGGGATACAGCAGAGGAATAAAAAAAAAGATAGGTCAAATATAGTAACTCTGACCTATCTACCAAAAATGATAGCTAAAACATACCAGGAAATTATACAAAATCAGCTGTATCACAGCAGGTATTTGTTGGTGACCTTAGTCGTTGCGAGCCTAAAACTACTCAGACAGGTCAAACTATAAGTGTTAGAGGTTGTCTGAGAAGTCTCATTTGCTACATCCAAGCCCCCGTTGGTCCCCCAATTCTGGGGGACTTTTACAAGCAAATTGACTCTTGTTCCCCCCAAAGTTGGGGGGTTAGGGGGGCAAAATTCAGTATAAAAAACTTTTCAGATATCCTCTTAGAACCCAAGGAAATAGCGGTATGAATACCACTTATTCAGAAGCGGTGAAAACAGCGCAAACCTATTATGATGGTGCAGAAACAGACCAATTGTATGCTACTTTCTGGGGTGGGGAGCATATCACTTATGGGATATACAAGAGTTCGGATGAACCGATCCATGATGCCTCCAAGCGCACGGTGGAAACAATTGCCCAAACTCTGGAAAATCTAGCTCCCAATTCACGAGTCATCGATCTAGGTGCTGGTTATGGAGGGGCGGCGCGGTATCTGGCCAAAACCTACGGTTGTTCTGTCTGCTGTCTCAATTTAAGCGAACGGCAAAATCAACGGAACCGCCAACTGAACCAAGAGCAGAATTTAGCCCACTTGATTGAGGTAACTCAGGGGAGTTTTGAGGATATTCCCTATCCAGACAATTCCTTTAATATTGTCTGGTCCCAGGATGCGATTTTACACAGTAGCGATCGCACTCAGGTCTTTGAAGAAATTAAGAGGGTTTTGCAGCCAGGGGGAGAGTTGATTTTTACTGACCCCATGCAAAAGGAGACTTGTCCACCAGGGCTACTGCAACCAGCCTTTGACCGTCTGCGTATCAAGGATATGGGTTCCTATCGCTTTTATAGTCAGACAGCCCAGGAATTGGGTTTTGAGGAATTGCACTTTATTGACCTTTCGGAAAATGTCCCTATCCATTATCGACGATTTGGGAAAGAAGTGCGCGAACGCTATCAGGAGGTAGTCAGAATGACTTCCACCGAATTTGCCAATAAAACCTTGAAAAGCATTGAACCCTGGATCGAGTATTACGAAAAAGGGTACATGCAGTGGGGCATTTGGCATTTTCGCCTGGGGTAAAATTTTTGGGAGTCAAGCTGTGACGATTTACTTTTACGACATTAGCGAAAAGCCCTATGGTTCTTTCTCCAACTTTTCCCCCCATGGGTTTGAACTGGACGGACTCTGGTGGCCCACCTCAGAGCATTATTTCCAAGCCCAGAAATTTGCTGGTACCTCCGATGTAGAAGAAATTCGCTGTTGCAAGACTCCCGCAGAAGCTGCGAGCATGGGACGAGAGCGTACTCGTCCTCTGCGCAGGGATTGGGAAGACATCAAAGAGGATGTTATGGGGCGAGGCTTACTCTGTAAGTTTCAAACCCATGCTGATATCCGCGAAATTCTGCTGAGGACAGGGGACGAACTAATTGTGGAAGATGCTCCCCAGGATTATTATTGGGGTTGTGGGAAAGATAGGAGCGGTAAGAATCGCCTGGGAGAAATTTTAATGGAAATTCGAGCTATCTTACGAGAATCTTGAGCAGGAGTAATGCTGAAGAACCATGACAGAGTTAATGAATGCCGTTATTCTTACTGAATTTGGAGCTTGTAAGGATTTTATGGGTCTACCAAATTGGCGATGTAAAACTGTCAGGAAATAATTAATCTAATCTTGATTGGGCGGGAGTTTTAGTTTTTGAAAGAATGATTTTTTATAAATCACCTGCCCAATCATACTTAGTGGCCTCATACTTAGTGGGCAATAAGCGCGTTTTTCTGCATACTAGGTTCGGTAGAGCCATTTTTATCTACTCCATCCGAAATGCTTGATATGAAATCCTTCCCAAATAACCAGGATTTTTGACTTTCCAAACACAATCTTACCTTGGAATAACCATGACACTATCACAATCAGAAAAAGAATATCCTCTTTCAAAAGACGAAGCTTTGATTTACGATTGGCGCATCCATAGTATTCGCCAAGCACTGAAACAAAAAGGAAAAGCCACAGGTCCTTTGGAAATTGAAGATTTGCTAGAATTGGATCACTTAGACCAATACCACTACTTTGGCACCAAAGCTTGCGATCGCGCTATCGATCGTTTGGCACTATCCCCCAACTCGCGAGTTTTGGACATTGGCAGCGGTATTGGTGGGCCGGCTCGATACATTAGTTATAAAACCGAATGTCACATCCAATGTGTGGAATTAAGAAAGAGTTTTAACGAAATTGCCCAAGAACTTACCCAACGAGTGGGACTTGACGAACGCATCCAATACCTCACAGGCAATATTCTAAGTCCCCAAGTCATTGACGCCCTGTTGCCAAGCTCATTTGACAGCGTCATTTCTTTTCTGTCATTTTTACAC
>NZ_JAAHHU010000407.1:0-3772 GCF_010672095.1 Moorena sp. SIO3I6
TCTTTCAAATGGGGAGAGATAGAAGAGGATACAAAGTTGAGCCAGGGCAGAAGTATCGTCAACAAATTCAGTAACGATTTGTTGATTTTCTTTACCTTCTATGTAGTTTTATAAATAGTTACGAACTCGATCGATTTCTTGTAACAAAGAACTAAAATTAGTGTGATACCAGTTGGTTAGAGAAAGGGGTGCCATGTCGCGCTCCATTAAGACGGTGGGTACGACTGATATTGTTTTCTTCAAGGGTACAAGGTAAAAGGAAATAGCTATGCGCACTACTCATACCTATAAACCGAAATATTCTCACTCTACTTCTAGGACAATTGCTCAAAAAAAGAAAGACGAAAGACGGAATGGTTTAAGAGAAATTTTGGATGCAGAGGAAAGGGAGTGGAACGCCGAAGAGGCGGTCGGGGAATGGGGAAGTATGAGTGCTAATGTGATGCGCACCTTAGAATCAGGAGTAACCCAACCGGAAAGGGGAAGGAGATAAATGGGGCTGCAACCAAAGCTAACTATAGGAAAGCCGGGTGATAAATACGAGCAAGAGGCAGATCGAGTAGCGCGTCAGGTTGTACAGCAGATTAATTCACCACAGAAAGGTACGATTGAGGGTGAGGAGAAGGGTACGCCACAACAAGAAATACAGAGGAAAGCATTAACAGGGGGATTAAATGCACCGAACAATTTAGAAGGTGCCATAAAGGAAGCAAGAGGAAGGGGAAAGCCACTGGAAGAAAGGATGAGAATACCGATGGAGAGGGCGATGGGGGCGGATTTTAGTGGGGTGCGGGTGCATACGGATGCTCAGTCAGACCAGTTGAATAAATCGATTCAGGCCAAGGCGTTTACGACGGGGCAGGATGTGTTTTTTAGGCAGGGGGCGTATGAGCCGGGGAGTAGAAGAGGGCAGGAGTTGATCGCTCATGAAATGACCCATGTGGTACAGCAGAATGGAGGGGCAGTGCAGCGTAGGCCAATACAACCGCAGCAGTTACACCATCGACCCGCATGCGAAACCCCATCGGCATCGGTGTGCGATAGCGCTAACAAGCCAAATGCAGAAAACACCGGGACGCGCATAGAGACAACTGAGGAGCCGCAAAACCCAACCGGCACGCGCTATCACCTTAAAACAGGCATTGAAAACCTCACAGGCCATGGGTGGGATGAAAAAACATGTCCTTATAATTTTGATAAACCAGGGGCGGTCAAAGCCCAAGCGTTCACACAGGGAAAGGTTTTTAACGTCGCCCCCGTACGAGAAATAAAACTACCACTTGGAACCGGGCATGTAGTCGAACAAAAACATGGCAGGGTGAAAGCAGATCAAAAACCAATAGACCAGATAATGATGAGCGTGGAGCATGGACGGGAGTATGAATCTCCAGTGTTGGGAATCCAAGCCACGCACAGGGCTATTACTTGTGCGGAAACCCGTACTAAAGGAATTCCACAATTACCAACAACACAAACCGAATTCACTCACCAATACTTTGGCTTGCCCCACGACAAGTCAACGGTAAAATCAAAGCAAATACAACGCACCAAAGATGATCAGCCCAAACCTCAGCCGAAAGGAACGGTGCAACAAGGAAAATTTATTATATGGCATAAAAATGACGCGATCCCAGGAATGACCACTATCGGTGCAGGACCATGTATTGTTATCTCACTAACATGGAAGGAAGAAGGGATTTGCGGATTAGCGCATCTGGACAGTGATTGCGACGTGGATGCGACAATAGAATATATGCTACTCAGTGCATATGAACGTGCATATATTGTAGCATATAGAGAGAATAATTCGACGCCTGGATACGTTAAATTTATTAGCAAATGCGAGGCCAAGTTAGCAGCTGGGCAAGGACAAGAGGGTACCGGATTAATAGGAATGAGAGGGTCAAGGGAAAGCGAAAAAATACTGCAGGAAGGGCAAATACTGCATCAGAAAGCCCGAGAATATCTAAATTTAGTTGGGGTAAGTAGCATTGAAAAGTTAACAAATAAGGGGCGAAAAGTTGCTACAGATTTCTTGACTATGGATACCAAACCATATGATTTAAAACCAATGATGAAGCTAGAGTCACGGCTAAAGTTTGACCCGTTGACTATTTGCTCAGATCAACCGGTAGAGGAAATTTCTAAAATTGAGGATATAGACCAGCTTAATTCACTCCTTCAAGCAGTAATATATAGTTATATAAATCAAAAAGAGCAAGTGCAATTGCCCCATACGAATAAAGTACAAACAATATGCCTGTACAATTTAGCGTATATCATTGCGCATCGCGTCAAACAGCTCCAGCATCCGGCACTTGAAAGCAGGTTGATGGATGTGGTGACAAAGGAATATATAAATTTCTGGATAAGAAGCCTAGGCGAAAAGTGATGATTGTCCCCGTAAAGGCGGGATGGCGTAAGTGCGATCGCTGATAAAGTAGGTGCGGCTCGTTCCTAGGAGGAGCTTCCTGAAACAGGAAGGGTATAACTAGGGGGAATCGCGGGGAATAGCCCGAATTCCTAACTATTTGCTGGATGGTGGTGAAAGTCCACCCCTTTAAGAGATAAGTGACTGTGCGATTCGTTGACTAGAAACCACACCCTATAAAGGTATGGGAGATTAGCTGATCTTGTAGATCTTGTAGGGTGGGCAAATTGAGATGATAACTGTACTAATTGGCAAACTATCATTATTTGCCCACCCTACCCGACTACTTAATTTAGTAGGGTGGGCAAATTGAGATGATAACTGTACTAATTGGCAAACTATCATTATTTGCCCACCCTACCCGACTATTTTGTTGCTTAATAATGGTTATATTGATGAAGTAGTAGGGTGGGCAAATGGACATGATTGATGATCAATTGGTATTACGTTGATAATTTGCCCACCCTACGCCACATTCATAATTTGCCCACCCTACTCCCCTGCAAAATCTTCTAAATCGCGAAAATCTAGAACTTGTGGTAAATTACTCCCACAACAACACCCCCAATCGGGTTCATACTTGCCTCGCTCCACCCATTTGTGAAAACTGGAATATTCCCACAAATGAGGACAAGACACCAAACCATGCTTAACCGGATGTAGCGTGAATATAATCTATATGTCGGTGTAAATCATGGTCATTACGAATTGTATGCTCCCAAAACCGACGTTGCCAGACATTGCTTTCTCGATGCTTACGACGAGAAGGGGAAACATCTACCGAAAATGGGCGTTTTCCCCGTAAAGAGCGGGTAAATAACACCTTAAACCGAGACACTCGCGCTCGAATAATTAGAATCATCCGGTGGTAACGACCAGATAAAATGAAGATGATCCGGTAACACAACGGCTGCAGTGATGTCAAAGGGTTTTTCTGTCCGCATTTTTGCCATGGCCTTCCGTAACAGAGAGATATTCTCAACATCTGAAAATAGAGGAATACGGCGATATGTGACTAAAGTCAGAAAAAATACTCCTCCTGGCACATAAGAACGACGATAGTTCGACATATTGAGATTTTGATGGTGGCGAGCATCCTCTGTTTCAGTTTAATCCCGATTCAGAGTGCGTACGCGGATCTTGAATGGTTATGCAAATGGTCAAGCGGTTCGAGATGAAATTGCCTTCCGTTTAGTATTTGCCCACCCTACCCGTTCCGAATGCGATCGCACTCTTGTAGTTTGGTGGGCAAATGGTCAAGCGGTTCGTGATCAAATTGCCTTCCGTTTAGTATTTGCCCACCCTACCCGATCCGAATGGTCAAGTTTGGTGGGCAAATGG
>NZ_JAAHHU010000408.1:0-3763 GCF_010672095.1 Moorena sp. SIO3I6
CAGCCAAGAGCAAGATTGGCCCCGACGAATTATCAAAGTCAGGAAATTACTGCAAGTTCTGTTCATTCCTAGTTATTTCAACTCCCCCAGCTTTAGAGAACTGACCCAAAAACTTCGTCACTCTATCGGACCCAAGCCAGGGAATAATTCCCATAACTTAGCTGTCTCTACTAATAATAAAACCCCAACATGGGTTTCCCCTTTGCCAAAGCTAGAGACAGGAATTGCAATCTTACTCCTAGATGCCGAAAATTTACGGCTCAATACTGAAACCGAAAAGTTCCTAGCTCAAATTTCTTCCTACCCGGTTCAAATCAAGATTGCTTTTGCCAATTGGCGTGCTATGGGTAAGTATGACACTGAACTTCATACTCGTGGCTATGAGCTAATTCACGTCCCACCAGGAAAGGACAGCGCTGATTTCAAGATGGCTAGCGTTGGGTCTTCTATCTTTGTCCATTACCCAACCGCCAAGGAAGTCTTAGTCTGTTCCTCTGATGGGGTAATGACTCATCTTTGCACCACCCTACAAACCCATGGACTAACAGTCTATTTGGTGCGTAAGCAAAACGATAAGATCATTGTTTTAAATAACAAGACTCGTGAAACTCAAGCCCATTCTCTGGTTTCTGTACCAGAAATTCCCACCCTTGAGGAATTTATTAATCAACTCAAAGACATCCTCAAAGCTGAACAAAAACGCACTTCCAATGCTTGGATAAACCTGTCTAGACTATCTTATCTATTTGAGGCTAAGTATCAGCTTACCCTCAATCAAGTTGTGTCTCTGCGCTTGCCTGGAAAACTAACAACCGATATTTTTAGTGATTACCCTAAGGAGTTTGTGACTCATCACATACCTGGGACTTCAAATTTTTATATAACTCTATTTGACAAGCCAATTTCTTTCATTAAAAAGACCTCTTCTTTGAATACTATTCAGTTAAAACCTACTGTTAAGCCTTTATCTAAAATTGAATCTAAATCAGATTTGGAAGAGATACTAGTTAAACTCCTCAAGGATTTGAAGACAAACTATAAAGAACCTTATGTTCCGATCGCTCATATAGCTACTGAATTTAAAAAACAATACTCTCGACCCATTACTCAGTTGATGAGAGACTTAAATTTCAAAGGTACATTCCCCAAATTTTTGCAATCCTTGGGAGCGTTTAAACTAAAGAAAGTTGGTAAAGCTTATCAAGTTGCTTTAAGGTTAGACGGGTTGAATGCACTAGTTATTGAGCAGTAGACTTCGCGGCAGTTGTCAGGGAATCGGGAATCGGGAATCGGGAGTCGGGAATCGGGAGTCGGGAATCGGGAATCGGTAAAAAATCTGGCATTGCTGAATCTTTGGATCAATATGAATGAGTGGGGTGGGCATCCTGCCTGCCCCACAAGATCAGTATCTTCGGATCAATATGAATAAGTGGGGTGGGCATCCTGCCTGCGGTGAAAATATTGATAACGGGCAAGATGCCCGTTCCACAGCAAGATGCCCGTTCCACAGCAAGATGCCCGTTCCACAGCAAAATGCCCGTTCCACAGCAAGATGCCCCGTTTCCCCGATTCGTGAGTGCATAAGGTGCAACAGACAGAGAATTCTCACCATCTCCCCATTTCCCCATCTCCCCATTTCCCCATTTCCCCATCTCCCCATCTCCCGACCCAAATCTCAAAAACCTACCATTGTCAGGAGTAATGGGTAAGTCCTGAGAGATTGGCAATGTTACAAATTCGTAATTTTAGTGATAAATACTCACGGGATGAGATAATAATGTAAATAAATATTACATTTTGTTAGATAATGATTAGAGTATTTACAGACTTTGACGGTCCGATCATGAATGTGTCGGAGCGTTACTATCGGGTTTACCAGTTTTGTCTCAAAGAAATCCAACGCCCTAACCAGCCCATCCTGCCCATGTCCAAGGCGGAGTTTTGGCAGTGTAAGAGGGGGCGTGTTCCGGAGATAATTATTGGTATTCGTTCAGGTCTCGATCCCAGCCAAGCTGAAGCATTTGCTCAGCTGCGCCGTCAAACTGTACACACTCTGCCCTACTTAGTCCATGATCAACCGGTTCCCGGAGCTATAGATGCCCTGGAAAAATTACAAGAAGCAGGTGTAGATTTAGCCGTCATGACCATGCGTCGGGTGCGAGAGCTTGATGAAGCGTTCAGTCGCTTAGACCTGGAGAAATTTTTTCCCCCTAACCGACGGTATTGCCTGAGCAACGACTATGTTAAGACCGGTGACACTAAGGATAAACCTTTGCTAATGGCAAAAGCCCTCAAAAAACTCCCAGCTCAGTCTGATGTCTGGATGATTGGCGATACAGAAGCGGATATAGTGGCTGCCAAAACCCACGGTATTAAAGCAATTGGAGTTTTATCTGGAATACGCGATCGCACTCAGCTCAATCTCTACGAACCAGATTTTATCGTCAATAATCTCACTGAAGCGGTAGATTTAGTTCTAGACACAGCACTGCTACAAGCCGTATGATTTGCGATTTTAGCTGATCCGGCTAGAGCGCGCCCTACGCCTGACCCTCGGTCAGGGTAGGATGAAATGAACTGTTAAAGTTCAAGTCATTTTTTATGTCAAAAAAGCTATGGCTATCCTGGTTAGATTGTCTCGAAATTTAGGTAATTATATCACTAACTAGCTGTGCAGACAAGGGAACTTCGGATTAGGGAACAAAAAGGGCGTTGCTTAATAATGGAATGATTTTAAGAGTAGGTGCGCGCCTCCAAGGGCGAGTAAATCGCCCTTGGGTCGCACCTGTGGAATAGGCATCTTGCCTGTTCTTGATCTTTTGGGGCGGGCAGGATGCCCACTCTACTCCTATTCATTCAAAGACTGACGAAACGCCACAAAAAGGGTTTGAGCAACTTTAAGTTTCTTAACATAGTTAAAAAAATTGGCTCTCTAGCCTGTGGCTATGAAAAATTTTTATAAAATAATCGCGCTAAAGTCTTGGCTTACAAGGTTTGTGGTTATTTAAAAAAGCAATTTTCATAAAAATTGCTTTTTATGGCCATGATGCAGTCGCTCCCCATGAGCGACTGGCGTGGTTTCCACCAGGCAAACCCAAGCAAGGGTAGAGAAGTTTGGCAGATATCACATCAAGGGGAAAAGCACCCTAGCTAGACAAGGAACGTGCTTTTGGAGGCACGTCCTGATCCCCAATCCCCCATGCCTATTTTCAACGTAAGAAACAACTAATCAGCCATAGCAATACAAATGTCACCAATGTAGCCAGTTTTTCTGTTGTCAAGTCTAGGTTGGTGAATTGGCTTCCCAGAGAATTCCCCAGCAAACTACCCAATCCCACACCTAAAAACAGACCTGCCAGGGTTAGCAACACCGCACGACCAAATTGTTGTTCTTTCCGATTTAGGAAATAGATCGTGAATCCGAAGCCTATAGCCATCACCAACGGCAAAATCGAGTTTGCCGATGAGGTGTAAAGGACAGTAGCACTGCTTAAGATTAAGAACACTGCACTCGGCCAGATGATGTCTTCTCTTGTCGGAGTATCCCACAACCGTTTCAGCCACTCAGGAGAGTTATTAACTGGTGTTTGGGGAAAACTCGGTGGAGCTTGAGAAACCTTCTCTGGGAAACGAATGCGATCAGGAACTTTAATCTTTCCTTCCTGGCGCATCCTAAGTCGATCCATAATAATGGCATCGTAGGCCGCCTCTACGGTATCTAAAAGCTTTTGGTTACCACGATGCTTTTGCATCAGGCGACCTT
>NZ_JAAHHU010000409.1:0-3762 GCF_010672095.1 Moorena sp. SIO3I6
AGGAAATGTAGAATTTGAGCTACCCGGAGACTCGGCTAGCCCCAGAACTAGCATCGGTGGGGGTTCGAGAGGAAATGTAGAATTTGAGCTACCCGGAGAATCCGCCAGCCCCAGAACTAGCATCGGTGGGGGTTCGAGAGGGGATGTAGAATTTGACCTACCCGGAGACTCGGCTAGCCCCAGAACTAGCATCGGTGGGGGTTCGAGAGGTAGTAAACTCCCCCTAACCGCATTGCTTCCACCCACAAAACACGGGTACACCGTATCACCGCGTCCAACTCTATTTGTTTATATGCCCGCCCTGGGAGCAACTGAGGTTTTTTTCAGTTTGCAAGATGAACAGGGTAATTCCCAATATCACACAACCCTCAAAAGTTCTGGCCAGGAAGGAGTGATTAGTATTACCCTACCAGAAGCAGCACCAGAATTAAAGATTGGTCAAAACTACCTCTGGTACTTGGCACCCATTGAACCAGACGGTATCCTGCGACCTGATAATTATTCAGTAAGTGGGTGGGTTAAACGGGTAAAATCAACGGTGAGTGACCAAGGGTCATCCAAGTCCGCGATCGCGTTGGCTACTGAATATGCTAAGGCGGGAATATGGTACGATACCCTAGAGGTTTTAGTGACTGCTCAACGGTTGGATCCTGACAATACAACCCTAGCCAATGAGTGGAAAGATTTACTCGAACAAGTGGGACTGGATGCGATCGCATCTCAGCCGATGGGAGAGCAGTTGTAATTCTTGAGAAGTTGTCAGTTTAAGGGATTAGCTAGGAAACTAATCGCCATTTGATATAGCAATTCTCAGCAACCTTTGAGGGATATTGCTTATCCTTTTAAGGCAAAAGGCATGTAGATAAAAGGCAATAAGGATATTCAATTTTGCCTCTTGCCTTTTGCCTCTTGCCTCTTGCCTTTCCCTAAGGAAGTATTTTCAGAACTCAAAGGGGAATAGTATAAACACACAACCTCAACAAAATAACCAACATTAAAGCCAAATGTGGCAAACCATAAAACAACAGATTCAACAGTGGGGAACAGTCCTATTAATCGCGCCGAGTATAGCAGGATTGGTGATTTTAGGAAGCAATGCTGGACTGTTTCGGATGCTGGAATGGGCAAGCCAAGACCAATTATTTCGGCTGCGTCCAAAAGAATCTGTTGACGAGCGCATTGTCCTGGTCACCATTGATGAACCCGATATCAAATATGTTAAGCAATGGCCGATGTCAGATCGGGTTATGGCTCAGCTAATTCGGAATATCAAAGCCCAGCAACCAAGAGCGATTGGAATTGATATTTATCGAGACCTAGTGGTTGAACCTGGACATGATGAACTGGTAGAAGTTTTCAACTCTACCCCAAATGTGATCGGAATTGAGAAAATTGCTGGCAACCCCATTGCAGCGCCACCAGTGCTGGATAAATTGAGTCAGGTAGCAGCTAACGACGTCCTGCTCGATGGGGATAGCAAAATCCGGCGAGGGATCATTCTCCTGGGCAAACCTGATGGTACCCGTAAGCAAGGATTTGGTGTGAAACTAGCGCTAATGTATTTGGCACAAGACGGTATTAAACTTGAGCCGATCAATCCCGATAAAAAGATATACGGTTTAGGTAAAGCCAAGTTTTTCCCCCTCTCCAGTAATGATGGAGAGTACAGCAAAGCAGAGATGGGAGGATACCAAATCTTATTGAACTATCGGGGCGGTGAGGAGAGCTTTTTGACTATCTCCATGACTGATGTTCTCGACAATCGCATTCCCCCAAATTTGATGAGCGATCGCATTGTCTTGTTAGGGGCAAAAGCCCCAAGTCTCAATGACAATCACCTCACTCCCTACAATAGTACCTTACTAACTCCCACTGAATTAATACCAGGTATAGCAATTCACGCCAATATCAGCAGCCAGATTTTGAGTGCAGCTAATGAAGGTCGTCCCATGCTTCGAGCATCAGTCAAATCCCTGAATTGGCTATGGATAGTGTTCTGGTCTGGATATAGTGCTACCCTTGGAGCCATGTATGTCCGTAGGCGATGGGTAACTGGAGTTGGCACCCTTATAGCCGGAGTTATTATTATTACCAGTTCCTATATTGCCTTTTTATTTGGCTGGTTGATTCCAATATTTACACCCTTGTTTACCGTTATCAGTGCTGCAGTTGTCAGTATTACTACCACACTTTGGAACAACCTCAAACAGTCCTATCGGGAATTAGAAAAACAACATAAACTATTGCAAGAAGCTCACCGGCAATTAGAAAAAACCAATACGTCCTATAGCAGATTTGTTCCCTTTGAATATCTTAACTTTCTTCAAAAAGACACTATTCTTGATGTATATCTGGGGAACCACGTCAGTAAAGAAATGGCGGTCATGTTCTCAGATATTCGCTCTTTCACTACCCTTTCAGAAACCATGACCCCGAAGGAAAACTTCGACTTTGTTAATGCTTACCTCAAGCGTGTCAGTCCCGAGATTCGCAATCAAAACGGCTTTATCGTCAAGTTTCTCGGAGATGGTATAATGGCTGTTTTCCCTGATGGCACCGATGAGGCAGTAGCAGCGGGAATTGCCAAGCAAATCAGAGTGGAAGAATACAATCACAGACGTATTGCCAAAGGCTATCTACCAATTAAAGTAGGGATTGGCATTCATGTGGGTCAGATGATGGTGGGAATGGTAGGAGAGACATTTCGGATGCAAGGGGATGCTTTCTCTGATAATGTTAACTTAACTGCTCGTTTAGAAGGGTTAACTAAATTTTATGGCGTGTCTTTGTTAATCTCCGAGCAAGCTTTAGAGCAATTGAGTAATCCTAGTCAATACCAGATTCGGTTTCTTGATCGAGCAATTGTTAAAGGAAAAAATGAACCAATTGCTGTTTATGAAATCTTGGAAGGAGAGCCTGAACAAGTTAGGGAATTAAAGTTAACAACCCAGTCAGAATTTGAGCTCGCTATAGAGTACTACCGAACTCAAGAATTTGAAAAAGCTAAAGCGTGTTTTAATCAAGTGTTAGCTGTCAATCCTAACGATAAGACAGCATTATTGTATGTAGACCGAATTAATCAATTAATGGTGCAAGGGGTACCGCAGAATTGGGATGGGGTGTGGCGGTTTACCCAGAAATAGCAAGGGTGCATCTCATATTTGTAACAAAGAAGGCGAAGTGTTGAAAGTCTTGGAAGTGTTGGAAGTCTTGGAATTTTCTTAGAATTTTTGCCTAATTGCAAAAGCGATACAGCGCGATGCACCCAAACTTAGAAACCAAGTTGTCAAATCATTACCAACAAACCTATCAAATCCCAAATAGTGATTGAATGCGTTGGCGAATCTGATTGGTGCCACTCTCTTTTTCCTCTGTTACACCTACCGTTATTCCTAATTTCTCTAGGGTCTCCTTACGTTTGAATAATTCTTCGGAAATTTGGTCAGCTAAATCTTTGTGCTTTACCAAAAGACTCTTTAAATTTTCCCTGTCTACCACAAACAGAATCGTGTCTTCTAGGGCGCGAAGAGTAGCGGTACGGGGGGTACCCAGAAGCAAAGACATCTCTCCAATAAATTCCCCTGGCTTGCGGATGGCAATCCGTTTTCCCCTTGATTCCACAAAGACTTCAACTAAGCCAGATAGAATAATATAAAATGAATCCCCTGGGTCGTTTTCTTCACAGATTATATCCTCTGCTTTGAGCATTTGACGATATCCTTGCTGAATTATATGTCGCAGCTCGCTATCGCTACACTTTTC
>NZ_JAAHHU010000041.1:0-49582 GCF_010672095.1 Moorena sp. SIO3I6
GGTCTTTTTCTTCACGATATCGCTGTTCCAAGGCGTCACAACTCAGGTGGGGCTTCAGGGTCAACCTTTTGGGCATAAAACTTACCATGCTCTGTCTTAACAGTAAGTATACACCCGGATTTGATATTAACTGGTAGTCTATTTATTTGCAAGTCCCTAAGGTGGACAGCTTGGGTATTCAGTTTAGTGATCACATCGGACAGTGGAGTCAGCGCACTCCACTGTCCGATGTGATCACTATTTATTTTTTCAAATTTGACAGTACTTTTATCTGCTGAAATACTGCACCAGTTCGGTTTGCCGCAAACTGGGCAAGTGGTTTTTAGTTTTTTTACTGTAATCCAGTGGCTGTTATTAGTTATCATGGTTGTATGAAAATGTTTTTGTTTTTCTCACACTGTGAGAATTGTAGTTCTTTAAGGGCGCAGGTGCATTGATGTTAGGCACTGTGCCCTAATTTTTCAAGGCAGTACGCCCTTAAAGAACCTTTTATTTTTCACTATCGAACTTCAGTTAAACCCCATACGTGGCGCGATGCTCCGCAGAAGCTGCTAAAAGCGATCGCCAAGCTTTTGGGATCTAGTTCACTAATGCAGCCAGGGTTGTACTTTGGGTGCTTTAGTGTGTTTTAGTGCTATGAATAATAATACCGCCAATAAGCTCGTTCGCAAGCACCCGTTAGTACAATAGTTCTGATATTGACACTTAGAATCGTTGCACCGAGGCGGCTCTAAGTATTTATGAATTTTCGTTAAAGATATTATAAAGGTTTTGATAGCCTCCAACAGGGAATGCTCATTAATTTGCCAATCTTCTGATCATTGTTTGGGGGTTGGCGAGGATGACATCTTCTTATACCCGGGGTATCATCTAAACTGATCATTTTTTTTTGTTGCGATTGCTTGGAAAGATAATTCAACCAGGGTAATCGCATCTAATTTGGTATAAATTGTACTTGACAAAAAAAACGGTTGCATGAACAAGTCCTTCATCTCTCATCAAGGGTAACCTAGGATGTGTAAAGGGTTGTATTTTCTCGTCACTCATCATGGCAAAAGGTTTTGGCAGACCCGTTCTTAACACTCACAATGAGCATGAGGCTCAGATCCTGAAAAAGAGTGTACTCAATCATTTTGAGCATCTCGAGGATCCCCGTGTGGGTAGCAGAATCGACCATAATCTTGTCGGGATTGTTACCATAGCCATTTTGGCTGTGATTGCGGGTGCCGATGGGTTTGTGGCCATCGAAACCTACGGTAAAGCCAAGCTACAGTGGCTGGAAACATTTTTAGACTTACCTCATGGAATACCATCTCACGATACATTTGGTCGGGTGTTTGGCCTTCTCGATCCCCAGCAACTCGAAGCCAGCTTCCTGAGTTGGGTGGGCAGCATCACCGAGAGCTTGAATATTGAACTGATTCATATTGATGGTAAGACGGCCAAAGGCTCCTATGACCGTAACAACGACCTCAAAGCGCTTCACAGCGTCAGTGCCTGGAGCAGCGAATATGGACTGGTGTTGGCCCAACAAAAAGTCGAGAGTAAATCAAATGAAATCACAGCAGTGCCACTGCTGCTCAAGTTGCTGAACCTCAAAGGAGCGGTGGTGACTCTCGATGCCATGGGCACCCAAACCAACATTGCCCGACAAATTAAGGAAGCTGGTGGGGACTATGTCCTGGCGCTCAAGGGCAACCAGGGCAAGCTTAGTCAGCAGGTGGAACAGTGGTTTGCTATGGCCGAAGACCAGAACTGGCAAGGGATTGAATTGAGTTACCACCAAACGGTGGAGGCCGGGCATCACCGCTTAGAAACCCGTCAGGTGTGGGCGGTGCCTGTGAGTCAACTACCCCCGTTGCATCGGCAAACACAATGGCAAGGTTTAACCAGCGTGGTGATGGTGAAGCGAAGGCGGCAGTTATGGAACAAAACCACGACACAAACTCAGTTTTACCTCAGTGCCCTCGAACCCGATGGCCAGCAACACAACCAGGTAATTCGCTCCCATTGGGGTGTTGAAAATGGTCTACATTGGGTCCTTGATGTCACTTTTAATGAAGATGCCAGTCGGGTTCGCCAGGGCTATGCTGCTGAAAATCTAGGGCTGTTGCGCCGCCTGAGTGTTAACCTGCTCAAGCGCGAACCCTCCCGCCAGAGTCTCAAGATGAAGCGTTATAGGGCGGGGATGGATAATGACTTCCTAATCAAAATCCTGGCCGCCAGTGCGGCGAAGTGAGGCATTTTTTGAGGGTGATGCAAGATTGTTGAGGAGCAATCATTGGAGGTGATGGACTGAATCTATTAACCGAAGCCGGTTAGGCTCCAGGAGTGTTGACTAACAGGACTGGTACACACAAACGAGTACCATTAACTTTTCTGAGGGTATAATCAGCAATTCTACAGTCAAATTTTAGGTCAGGTTACTGTACTTTTAGAACTCTACTAAGATGCGATTACCCTGTATCTGGTGGTGAGGTAAATTACAACAAAGTATCTGGTAATGTAACTTACAACACTGAAAATCAAAGTCCAGTCATTGAAGGAACTAGTGGTAATGCTACCGTCAACATTACCTACAATAATCCTTCTCAACATTAGCTGAAGTCGCCTGGGGAGCAGGTTAACCAAATCCAAATTAGCAAACCAGACAATATTCCTCATAGCCATGTTGTCAAATTTGTTGGTCGTTCCAATGAATTAGACAATTTACACCAGGAACTCCAAAAAGCTGAACGGGTGGCCATATCCTCTACTGTTGCAAGTGTTACTGGAATGGGGGGCATTGGCAAGACTGAACTAGCATTGCAATACGCCTTGAAATTCAGGGAAAACCACTATCCCGGTGGAATTTGCTGGCTACAGGCAAGAGACATAGATTTAATGGTTACTGAGTTCCTTAAATACGCACGGATACAGCTTAAACTTAAGTTCCATGAAGATATAGTAGAAGAAGACAAAATCCCCTATTGTTGGCGTGAATGGCCGTTTTCTGGAGATATCTTAATCGTTTTCGACGATGTAACCAGTTACGAAAGCATTGAACCGTACCTTCCTCCCAACCAACCACGCTTTAAAATCATTGTTACCACAAGGCGGAAAAAATTAGCTGGGAAATTTGTACCAATTAACTTAGAAGTACTCTCAGAACCAGCAGCCCTGGAGTTACTTGAATCCCTTATTAGTAAATCCCGTGTGCAAAGACAACTAAAAGAAGCCAAAGCTCTTTGCCAACAACTAGGCTATCTACCCCTAGGTTTGGAATTAGTAGGCCAGTATCTTGCCGAAAAACCAGACTTATCCCTGCTTCAAATGATGCAACGCTTAAAAAGCAAAGGACTGGAACAGAAATCACTAAAAGAACCCATAACAAAAGTAACTGCACAGAGGGGAGTCAAAGCCGCCTTTGAATTAAGTTGGGAGGAATTAAGTAATCAATCCCAACAACTAGCGTGCCTGCTTAGTCTTTTTGCCTCCGCACCTATTTCCTGGTTATTAGTAGAGCAGTGTCTACTAGAAGAAGATAAAGAAGACTTAGAGGATATTAGAGACACCATTTTAGTCAAGCTGAGTTTGTTACAACACAAAGGCGAAGGAACTTACCAACTTCATCAGTTACTACGGCAATACTTCCGCAGTAAACTCGAACAGAGGTCAGAAGCAGAGAAGCTCAAACAAAGTTTCTGTAAGGTAATGGTACAAGAAGCACAGTCTCTCCCTCAAAGTCTCACAAAAGAGCAAGTAGACGGAATATCACCATTCATACCTCACGTAGTAGAAGCAGCAACAGAACTACAACAATGGTTAGAGGATGAGGATTTAATTCAGGCATTTATTGGGCTCGGTCGGTTCTATCAGAGTCAGGGATTCTACAAACTGGCAGAACCTTGGTTAAAGCAATGTCTAGAGGTTAGCCAACACCGTCTGGGAGAAAACCACCCGGATGTCGCTACCAGCCTCAACAACCTGGCAGCACTGTACCATAACCAGGGTCGGTACTCAGAGGCCGAACCCCTCTACCAACAAGCACTAGACCTTTTGAAACAGCTGCTGGGTGAACACCACCCGGATGTCGCTACCAGCCTCAACAACCTGGCAGCACTGTACCATAACCAGGGTCGGTACTCAGAAGCGGAACCCCGCTACCAACAAGCCTTAGATCTAATGAAAAAGCTGCTGGGTGAACACCACCCACATGTAGCATTCAGCCTCAACAACCTGGCAGAACTGTACTTAAACCAGGGTCGGTACTCAGAAGCGGAACCCCTCTACCAACAAGCCTTAGACCTAAGGAAAAAGCTGCTGGGTGAAAACCACCCGGATGTCGCTACCAGCCTCAACAACCTGGCAGCACTGTACTTAAACCAGGGGCGGTACTCAGAAGCCGAACCCCGCTACCTACAAGCTTTAGACCTAAGGAAAAAACTGCTGGGTGAACACCACCCGGATGTCGCTACCAGCCTCAACAACCTGGCTTTACTATACTATTACCAGGGTCGGTACTCAGATGCCGAACCCCTCTACCTACAAGCTTTAGAGCTTACGAAAAAGCTGCTGGGTGAACACCACCCGGATGTCGCTACCAGCCTCAACAACCTGGCAGAACTGTACAAAAACCAGGGTCGGTACTCAGAAGCGGAACCCCTCTTAAAACAAGCCTTAGACCTAAGGAAAAAGCTGCTGGGTCAAAACCACCCGGATGTCGCTATCAGCCTCAACAACCTGGCTTTACTATACTTAAACCAGGGTCGGTACTCAGAAGCGGAACCCCTCTACTTACAAGCTATAGACCTAATGAAACAGCTGCTGGGTCAAAACCACCCAGATGTAGCAGCCAGCCTCAACAACCTGGCTTTACTGTACCATAACCAGGGTCGGTATTCAGAAGCGGAACCCCTCTTAAAACAAGCCTTAGACCTAAGGAAAAAGCTGCTGGGTGAACACCACCCGGATGTCGCTACCAGCCTCAACAACCTGGCAGTACTGTACAAAAACCAGGGGCGGTACTCAGAAGCGGAACCCCTCTACCAGCAAGCCTTAGACCTAAAGAAAAAGCTGCTGGGTGAACACCACCCGGATGTCGCTACCAGCCTCAACAACCTGGCTTTACTATACTTAAACCAGGGTCGGTATTCAGAAGCCGAACCCCTCTTAAAACAAGCCTTGGACCTAAGGAAACAGCTGCTGGGTGAACACCACCCGGATGTAGCAGACAGCCTCAACAACCTGGCAGCACTGTACTTAAACCAGGGTCGGTACTCAGAAGCCGAACTCCTCTATCGTCAGGCACTAGAAATAGCTGTGCAGCAGTTAGGAGAGAATCATCCCTTAACCCAAACTATTTCCGATAATTTAAGCACACTATTAGATCAAAGTTGAGTCTCACCCCTCCTCTTCTTAAAACCCCAACTTCTGAACCGCCCTACGCTTAACCTCCTCACCCCGCCGGTCATACTTAGCCGTAGTCACAGGGGAAGCATGGCCAGATAGCTTTTGTACCGTCACGATGTCAATCCCAGCAAGAAGATATACAGAAGAGGCGGGACTCAGTAAGCCCATTTCACCCCATCAGTTGCGTCACTTTCTGCTCACTTAGTTGAAAAACAAGGGATTGATGATGCCCTAATCCAACCCTATTCCGGGCATTCTTTTCTACAGACAGGTGAAGTTCCCTGTAGGGGGATTATCAGTACTTAAAGATTTTTCCAAATTCTCATCGATGGAAGCTGAGTTAATGCATCAATGAAAATGAGGTAAATGGGTGGTGCGATGCGATCGCTATCAAGATAGAGTCCGAGCAAACAACTACCTACACCTCAACCCTCAGCACACAACCGACACCACCTATCCACAAAACCCCCAGCACATACCAGAAAACAAAAATACCGTGTACCCGAAAAGCAACCTCATTAGCAGAAACTGAGAACAGAAACTCCAGCCGTCGAGCTTCAACAACTGGGGAAACATTGGAATAAAAATCTCCCGGTGCTCAACTCAACCAATTATTTCGCTGCTCTATCTCCCCCAGACTTAACAACAACTACACCATTGAACCAGTACCTGATGGTATTACCCCGGTTACACCGGTTACACAAACTCAACCTACTGCACCAAAGCGCCACAGAATAAACGTAACAGTAACAGCACCGGAAGACATCAAGGTGAAGCAGGGGGACAGAGTAAAGGTAAGTGAAACGCTCTCGGACCGCACTGCTCAACGAAAAACACTGGAAGCAAGACGGAACCAGCTGCAAATCGCGATCAATCAGATGAGTTTACCACTACCCCCAATCCAACAACCACCAACACCTTCGTTTAGTGAGGAGGAGGCTGCGATCGCAAAAGCTCGGAATGATTTAGCATTGGTCGAAATGGAGATTGAAGCAGCTCCACCCCTCCGCTTCAAGATGGATTATCTCAATGTCATCCATGACCAGGATAAAATCCAGAAACGACAACGGTTACAGGAAAAGCGAATTAAAACACAGATTGCGATCGATTCTGCTATTGCTCGGTTAAATGCTGCAAAAACTCGTTACCAACAGCAGATTTACCGGCATTCTCTGGAGATGATGACGTATCAAACTAATCTACAGCGGCAGCAGTACCAGCTGGCATCTTTGGTGAAGCAATCCCAAGAAGTGGAGAAGGAGCTGGCAGAGTTGAGTATTGTGCGATTCTCCTAGGGAGACGCTACGCGAACGCCCTATGCTGGTCGGGTGAGACGGGTGAAGATTGTTTCACAGACGGACCGTGTGATAACTGCTGAGATTACTCTTGATGTTAGGGATGGTGGTTGATTTTAGGGCAAGGGCATGTTTGTGGTAGTGCTGTCTTTGTCCAATAAGTTGAGAATGATCAGATAGTGAAGTACTTTCGTTATAGGTTTTAGGGAGCAGGGAGCAGGGAAACAATCCTGTGAACCTCATAGTTATGAAAAACGCTCATTAGGAAAACTTCAGTCGTGACAGTATATACTTCACTACTCTTTCCCATTGCTCACTGGATATGCCAGCTTTTTTGAGCTTCTCAGGTGTTATCTCTTCCCCCATCACAAACATCTGGTAGAGGATGACCATGCGATCGCAGAACTCCTGAACGGTTATCCCCTCATCCTTAAGGTGTTGGAGGATCTCATCCTGATCACTTAACAGTAATTTGAACGTCATGTTCTTGCCCCGGGACTTAACTTGAGTTCCGGTGTCATAACCGTTTTTTCCC
Source organism: Moorena sp. SIO3I6 (assembly GCF_010672095.1). NCBI lineage: Bacteria > Bacillati > Cyanobacteriota > Cyanophyceae > Coleofasciculales > Coleofasciculaceae > Moorena > Moorena sp. SIO3I6. The sequence goes on from NZ_JAAHHU010000041.1 coordinate 7,222, forward strand.
AATGGATTATTGATTTTGAATCCTTTGCTCTGAGTATTCATACTTATCTTGCTTCACTTGGTGTTGCTGGTAGGCTGCACCAGGCTTGTCCCTGTTTTAGAGAAAATCACCACTATTTTTCTCTAAAACGGAATCAGTCTGGACATGGCACTGGCACGCATTAGTCTTATCCTAAGTATACCACGGTTAAAACTAAAATGCTAGGAAATATTTTTCGATAAAATGACTTGACATTAGCTTTAATCCTTAGTATACTGAGGATAGAAACGGAAGGAAGTAAAGACCAAAGAGATTCCTTCCGTTGTCAGTCAAATTAGAGACTTAACTCAATATTATGCTATATGACCAATGGTTGGACTTCGAGCAAGAATCGAAGATTCATCAGACAGATGGTTTTGCTACAGAAACCATGCTCTCTTTCCAGGAAAGGGGCTATGAGGATGGTTATCTGGGGGTTTGGAAAGGCCGCTGCGATTACTTCAACCAATCCAAGCAAGTTTGCCATTCATCAAAAGTATGTCGAAAAAACTGCCGGTATATGTCAGGTTTTTCCTCTGGGAAACATGACGCGAAATTCGACAAATACTGGGCAAGTTTGAACCCTAATTCAACTACGGAGTTTTGAGAAAATGAATGAAACTAATTCTCAAAATGGGGCAAGCCCAATTTTACCTCCAGACCTATCGTCTCTCCGAAAGTCCATATATGAGCAGACTACTCGCGGCTGGATGCGAGAACTTCCAGAAATCATGTCTGACCTGTCGGCTCCAATCCCGTTGAAACTTGTTAGTTTCAAACCACTTTATAAGAAGTCCCCGGACGGAACTCAAAAGCTGATCGGACGTGCCCCTTATCTACGATCATCGACCATATCGTTGATATTAGATTACATCACTCCCGGCTGGAGCAAACTTGATGACATAACTATTTCATCCGACATGGTTATTGTCAAGACAAAAATTCAAATCTTGTGCGCTCAAGGGCTTTTTGAACGGGAAGGTGTAGGCTCTGAATCAACATCATCAACTAAATGGGGTGGTCCAATACCAAAAGCAGCAGCCCAAGCGATGCGCAGAGCAGTGGCTTTATTTGGATTGGGACGGTGTTATTGGGACTCTGAAACGGCACGAGCAACTGTTGCTAGTTATCAGAAAAAGTTCGGACTTCCTCCACTTGATGAATTAAACAAGGAGGCGTTTTGATGATGAACTAAAGCACCTAAACAAAATTAATTTCTTACTACCAATCTCTGTACCCGTTACATCGTAAGGTTTTGAGTTTTGGCAAATGTGTAATTAATTTTGTGCACCTGCTTAAGTTCTAACTAAAGTAGCGCGATCGCATGAATAATGGTGTGCGATCGCATTACTCCCTACTCCCTACTCCCTACTCCCTACTCCCGCACTCCGCTCCGGGGGTGCCGGGGCGCTGGGAAACCGATCAACTACTTGGCATCACCAGTAACCAGCCCCGTGCATCCCCCGGAGCGGAGTCTTTGCAACCTTCTGTAAATCCCAAAAAGAATGTATTTTCGTTGATTTTCACCGTATTTTATGGTATACTGAGGTTAAGACCAAAGAGAAAATAAAGCCATGATTAACTGTTGCATCACAGGACCACGCACCATAAGACCAGAGCATATCCGAGTAATCCAGGAAAAGCTAAACAGCATATCCCCAGAAACCTGGCACATCGGGGACGCCCCTGGGGTAGATACAATAGCCCTACATTTTTTAGAGAAAAAACACACTGTAACGACCTACCACGTGACGGGGAAAGAACGGTGGCACTTCGCAGAGCGAAGTACACGGATGATAAAAAACTGCATGAAAAACCCAGGAAGCTACAAATTGCTAGCTTTCCCAAACAAACCCTGCCCGCAAGGGGTACAACCAAAACCAACCTTCCACGGTTCCGGATCAGGAACCTGGGGAACCATAGCTCTTGCTTTTTATTATGGTTTTGACATCGACATAACTTTTTTAGAGAAAAATCCGCTGCCCGAATGGCTGAGTAAGCCAACCTACGAACAGCTCTCGCTTTTTTAACAACTTTGCCGACAACTAGGGGCTGGCCGGGGCGGCCAGCCAAAACCAGCCGCCCCGGTCAAAAACCAGAAACCAGCCCCGTGCCCAGCCACGACGCAACCCACGACGCAACCGAAGCCAACCCACCTTCGCTACCTCTTCCTCTCCCTCTCCTTCTCCCTCCATTTTTTTTAATGGACACCCCCCCTGGAGTTGAAAAGTGTAGCTCGGGCGGAGTTAGGAAAATTTAGTATAAATTTTCCTAACGGAGGTCGAGCGAACTTTTCAATCTCCACACTCCGCCTGGCCGACTAGGCTGTGGTCGCGCGAGGCCATTGGATCTGAGTGTTTTAGAGAAAAAATTTATGCCGAGCGCCGACCCAGCCGGGAACTGCAACACCGATCGGCTAGGTATTTATGCGAAGCCAAGGTATTTATTTGGTTTCCACAGCGCAGCGCGTGTTCGATGGTCTATGTGCAATCGCGTTTGATTGGGATGTTGGTCTTGCTGCTGGTGCGATCGCGTTTGATTGGGATGTTGGTTTTACTGGGGCGATCGCGTAGCGTGGCCATAGGGCAATCGCATTGCTGGTAACGGTGTTCTAGTTCAGATGAGTCTAACTGAATACCTGTGATCGCTTTTAGCGGTTCCAAAGAAGTATTGCAAAGGCAGGACAGCGGCAAGGTTGTGAGGGGAGCGTATGTGACCACTATATAGTTGGTTATTTAGGGCATCGCACATAACAGTAGTGAACCTTGTCCTGATCAAGTTAAACACCATAGGAATAAAGAACACAAGCAAATTTATTCCCACATAAGTATTTCCGAAATCCTGATTCATCGACTGTAGTTTACATCGAAAAGCAATGAATTATAGGAATTTTTGTTCTCTACTCCCTACTCCCTGTTCCCTGTTCCCTGTTCCTGTTCGACACGCCAAGCAGTTTCCCTCCCAATCTTCCCCGATTTAACAAACAACCACGAACCCCTCCTATAAGTATCCTCACCCTTCCTGGTGTGAGGTTTTACTTTTATCAATTCTCTAACCTCCGAAGTGGTTAATAACCACTGTTCTTGGGCAGCCATCTTCAACTGCTGCATGTATTCTATGGGGCTCAAAGGCTTCATTCTGTTGATATTGGCTCTCTCAATACCAGACGCGATCGCATCAATCAACACCTCCAATGCTTCCCGTTCTGCCTCCCAAGAACCTGTCCGGTGAACGTTCGGTGAACTGTTCGGTGAACTGTTCGGTGAACTGTCCAGGGAGATAGTTTCCTGACTATCTTCGGTAAATTCTTCGGTCAATAATGCCTCAAAGTCTTCAAAGGTTCCACCCCTTTCCAAATGGTTGTTTAAACGATCCAATTCCTCCAGTTGTCTACCAGATATAAAGGAGCGAGTCCCCTCTTTGTTTGTTTCAATATTGGCATGTTTGATTCGATCGTAAAGGGCGGTGCGACCTATCTTGTATCGGGTCTGTAAATCCTTAACGGGGATTTTGTCTATTTCTTGAGCCATAACCTTTGCTGGATGTTCGGTGAATGTTCACCGGGTGTTCGCCGGATGTTCACTGAACATTTTATATCTATGTAGAGGAAATAGGGAATCGGGAATCGGGAATAACGGGCAAGACCACCAAGATACCTGTTTAACTGCCCTGCTTGCACACCTGAGATTTTTTTGCATAGGGGCAAAAAAAACCTGATGACTGGACTTAGAAGGGGTAATAAATTAGGGGATCGCCTTCCCCAAGTAATAACAGGACTTATATAAGCACATTCGATGAGCATATAAAGTCACTGACAACCTCTATGTTGCATTTACCCCTAATTGGTAACTATGAAACTCAAACAGGTACTTCATCAAGTCAAAGTTTCAATATCCTGGTCACAAAAAACACCCCATAAAAATATAAAAAAAATAGCTTTTAAACTTTATCAAAATCGTCAAATAACAGAAGAAAAAGGTGATGCGGAACAAGACTGGGTTAAAGCTGAACAAATTGCCAACAATCCCTTAAGATTAATACTGTTTAAGTTTAATCAACCACTTATAAAGACAGAAAAAAAATTTCTAGAACCTTTTTTAGGTTACTTGAATAGGCTGGCAGTAATAGAAATTTTAAATCTTACTAGTAATATAACAATACTCATAGCTGTAATAGTTTTTGTCGCTAGTGAAAAGGATAGACGAGATAGTGAAATTTATCAAGCATGGCAGGTAATTACAGCAGCATATGGCCAAAAAGGTAGTGGTGGTAGAATACAAGCCCTAGAATTCCTGAACTCAAGACCAAGACGTAATCCCTGGTTTTGGTTGACTTGGGATAGAGAAAGTTTAAGAGGCTTGGAAGCACCAAACGCTTATTTGAGAGGAATTCAACTCTCTAATGCTGATTTAGGGGACGCTAATTTAAAAGGTGCTATTTTACAAGGTGCTAATTTACAGGAGGCTTTTTTAAGGGACGCTAATTTACAGGAGGCTTTTTTAAGGGACGCTAATTTACAGGAGGCTAATTTAGGGGACGCTAATTTAAAAGGTGCTATTTTAGGGCACACTAATTTACAGGAGGCTTTTTTAATGGACGCTAATTTACAGGAGGCTTTTTTAGTGAACGCTAATTTACAAGGTGCTATTTTACAAGGTGCTATTTTACAGGAGGCTAATTTAGGATTAGGTTTTTCTGTGTTTGTAAATCCAGGAAAATACTCACGAATAGTTGACGTGAAAGGTACTATTTTACAGGAAGCAAATTTACAGGAAGCAAATTTACAAGGTGCTATTTTACAAGGTGCTATTTTACAGGAAGCAAATTTACAAGGTGCTATTTTACAGGAAGCAAATTTACAAGGTGCTATTTTACAAGGTGCTATTTTACAAGGTGCTATTTTAAAAAATGCAATTTATACAGATAAAAGCACATTGAAAGTTACTTGCGAAAGACTTTATCTAAAATATCCTTGTCCCACTATATTTCCTGAAAACTTTAATCCTAAAACCGCCGGAATGAAACTAATAAAAGAACTTAAAGATATACCCTGACTCCCTTGAGTTGGGGATTCCCTTTTGTTGTTAATTTATTTACCGTCACCTCTGTTCTCATGCAGGGAAAGCTTTTGAGCTATTTTCACCCCACTGATTCCGCCACCTCTGTTGGTACTAGAGAAAGGATGGGGTAGTTCTTGCAGCGATCGCAATCAGACCTTCCTTCTGTTGGGAGTAGAGGGTGGTTGCATGGGGATACCGAAATAAATCGAGGTTGCCCGATGTACGGACAGCAAAGAAAAATGATTGCACCCCATACAGATGCGATCGCCCTTACACCACCCACATTTTTCTCTAAAACAGAACGGTTCCGTCTTAGACCACCGGGAAGACTCGTTTTTTCTCTAAAACAGAACGGTTCCGTCTTAGACCACCGATTTTTTCTCTAAAACAGAACGGTTCCGTCTTACACCACCCGCAACACTAATCAGCACAGGTTGATACTCTTCCCCAAGACCTTCTCAACTATATAGACATAGTCCTTGCCCTCCCTTTGGGCAGCTCGAACCAAAGGGAGCTTTGAGTGTTTAATTCCAAAGTTCTTACTTTGCCAGCCTTTCTTGGGGTTTACCAGAACCTTGATATTGATTCCCCAATACCAATCTTCGTCTTTGGTGCGATCGCCTTCCACCAGTGGGTATGTGCGCATAACACCATCTTTCCCCCTGCGATTAGCGGTGAACTTGTATAAGGTACCGTGCTGCTTGGAAGCATCTGGGAGGCGGCAGCATAAGCGGTCTTCTATAGTCAGTCCAAGTAGCTTCACCTGCTTAAACGGAATTCTGCTGTACTGGTTTCCGTACCACCACTCAACGTCTAAACGAAGGGTATCTCCCGGAACAGCTCGGATTACTGTCCCTATACGCCCATCCTTGGAAGCAACCAATTGACCAATAGCCTTATCATGGCAGTAGTCAACAATAGAGAGTTGTTCATGCTCCTCGATGGACAGCTGATTTTTTAGAGAAAAAGCTATAGCGCTATACTCATCCCCAGGATTTTTTAGAGAAAAAGCTATAGCGCTATACCCAGTCCCCTCTTTGGTACCAGACCCACTTTGCGGCAGAGAGGGCGAGGGCTGCCTGGGGGACTGATACTGTCTGGCCGATAAGTCTTCTGGCTTCTCTCCTTCCCCTTTGTCCTTTTTCGGCGTGGAGACAAACATCTCCGGTTCCAGGTAATCCGGTGGGAAGCCGTGCAACAGCAACATCGCCTGCACGCTCAATTGTGAGCCAGTGGGCAGAAGTCCCGAACTCTTCCACCAGCGTTCGCACTTGGTATTGCCAGCGCCCCTGCCTGATCTTCCACGTCCTGTCAGGAGCGTAGGACAGAGAAAAGACTCGGACTCTGCGATAGCTGCCGCCGATCTGGTGGCAGCCAAGGATGATTGGATCCAAGACTTCGTATCCAATCTCTGATACTTTTTCAACCCATGTCTCATATCCCCTATAGAGGAATCCTTCGGGTTGCTCAAGAAGGACCATCGAGGGTCGTCCTTCTTCAATGCATCTGATGAATTCTTTATATAGAGAGGACTCGGGATGGTCAAGTCCAGTCTTGTCGCCAGCGGATGATGTCCCAGAACAGGGGAATCCCCCAACCATGAAATCATACTCACCCAGCTTGGGGTGGAAACTCCTGATATCCCCAAAAATAGGATGGGAGAAGTTCCGCTCAAGGACTTTGATACAGGAAGGGTCGTTTTCCACGGATCCTTCCCACAAGAATCCCCCGATCTGTTTGGCAGCATAGGGGAATCCCCCAATCCCCTCAAACAAGCCGATGGTTCTGATAATTCTGATGGATTCACTGAGTCCATACATTGGTCTTGATGGTATTGCGTACACGACCCTCTCCTTTTAAATTCTTCCCCAGTGCTAGGGCGGGCTTCACATGGATTCAGATCAGAATCATGATTGACCTCATACTGATTGAGATCAAAAAGTTCACATTGCTTATATCGCTTTCGCTTGTATTGTCGTGACCTTCCTTTCTTGAATCTCTGATCCAAATCCATCTGATATGGATTTACTTGAGAATCAGGACTTGTCTCATATTGAGATAAATCGAAAAATTCACATTGCTGATATTGCTTTGGCTTCTGCGTTCGCGACCTAAGAGCCTCAAATTCCTCTATGTCCCCGTCCAAATCCGTCTGATGTGGATTTACCCCAGAGCTAGGATTTATCCCATATTGGGACAAATCAAAAAGTTGATATTGCATTGTTATTCCTCCCTACTCCTGCTCTGGATTCGTAGGAAAGCCCGATGGCGGCAAGTACTTTTGTATTAAATCCTTAAGTAGTGATTGTTGATGATGTCTGCGGTACTCAGCAAAGTTTTCTGTGGATATCTCAATAGCACTCTTTGCTGGAATCCAACTCACTTGATCTGGGTTACCCGATGGCTCAGATGGCTGGCACTCCGAATTACCCTGGGGTGGGTGATAATCAGGGTTATCGCACTTCATAGCAATGTACCAGGGCAATATCTGCCCGGTCTTGTACATTACTGTCCATTCTTTGGTAGACCCAGAAGTAAAACGATAAGTTTTAATTTTTGGGTTGTTATTACACCACTCAACAAAACCAGGGGGTGGGGATGGAATTGGATTCTCTTTGACCTGTTCATTAGCCTCAAAGTATTGCTCATCAACCCCGTCCTTCAGGGACTGAATGAATAGCCCGGTTGGGTTTTTTACCCACCCTTCCCTTACCGCCTCCTTTACCCGATCTAAGGCATGGGTAAGGTTTGCATAGAAATTGATCATGTACTTCATCACAGCAGCTGGCTTAATCTGAAGCCTTCTCAGCTGTATCTCTGCTGCTGCGATCGCACGCTTCTTCTCAGCGGCGGCGGAACTTACTTCCAGCTCTTCCTTTATATCCTCATTATCATTATCACAAGGGATGGAAACAGCTTCTACCCCTTGATTACTTTCTTCTTGGTCTTGATCATTTTTTTCTTCAACACACGGGTGGGTGGGTGGGTGACATGTAGAGTTTTCTAAAAAAGGTACTCTTTTATATGATTCAGGCAAAATGTCCGAATCGATACTACCCGGTTTGGCCGAATCGATTTGACCAAAACACTCAAGGATTTTGATGTCCTTGACTCTCTTCTTCAGCTCCTGGTAGTTAACTGAATACCAGTTCACCTGGTAGTATGTCCCGGAAGACAAACGCTTAATGTAGACTAAACCTTTTTCCCGGAGGTTTTTAATAGCCCTGCCAATGGTCTTCTCAGAAACTTTTATCCGCTCTGCCCACTTCTCATAAGTTCTGTAGAACCATCTTTTTTTATCTACTACATGGTTAAATATCCCAGCCCAGTAGTGAATTTCCTGCAATATGAAAGCTTCTACCTTCCCGACTGCACCTGCAAGTTCTGGTAGAAAGATCAAAGGTCTTTCGTCCGACAGAAGTTTTGTCGCACTTTTTGCGCTACAATTCAACATAAGTTTTATTTATTTGTACTTGTTCCCCGTCCTTTTTGCTGCAAAAGAGTTTGAGGATGGGGTTTTTATTTTCCTTTAAATTTAGACGTGATAATTATATCCCATAAAGCAAACAAGTAAGACAAGTTTGAAATTTTTTTTAGTAAACTTATTTTTTTATCAACAAAAGTACATAGTGCATTGTTAGGTGTAATGGTCATTGTCTTGCTTTAATGGTAATAGGATGTTTATGGGCTACGGGGTAGCTCTGGTGGATCTGGTGCGATCGCCTTTAGTGCATCCTGAAGGGACGATCGCGAATACTTACTCTGTCTGATATTGGTCAGAAACTTCTCTATGGACAAGATCAATTCGGGTAAAAGACCCATCAACTTCCTGTGTTAGATCTGAATCGTAGTTAAACACCACTCCAAAATCCACACTAAGAGCTGCCTCCAGTCTTCTTAACGTGTCTTCTGGGATACAGGTCACTGCCCCGGTCAATATCGAATAGATGCTAGCCCTTGGTATGCCAGATGCTCTAGAAACCTTTGTGATTCCTCCTTTTGACTGTTTACATAATCTATGAAGGATTTTTGGGAAGTTTTTAATTCTGACCTTTTTATCGCTACGAACCTCAATATAGCTCATTTACAAGAAGTTTTTATAATATTTCAACTTCTAAAGTGTAACACCTCTCAAAAAATCTTGTGTAATGCCTTGACACTTTGTTTAAATCACGCTACCATGTACACATGGATGAAAAAGCGAGTAGAACAAATCACACCGACTACTCGCTTTAGTAGACCCAGAATCAACTGGCCTAGACTCATTATTACTGTTTCTAGGTCGCCACAGCACCTAGACAATAAAAGATCGTGTTGAGCATGAAAAATACGAGACACACTGCGGGTAGTACTTGTTTACTACTCCTGGTTCGTGACCTTGGATGTTTTTGGGTAACGTGGTCACTGATTTATTACCTATGCAATGGAAGCGGGCTGTAACGATGGGGTAACGATTAATTGGCCTCACTACGGCGTACGCTTTTAGTTAGTAGTTAATAAATTGGCGACACCTAGACGTCTAAGAATTTTTTTAGACAGTCCATCTACTGTCTAACAGGTGTCTAATTCGTGCCACCGACACAAAATAGACAGTCTAATAAATGGGTTCTTAGACGCCTAACAACTTTCAAGTTTTTACAGTGTAATCTTTGTAGTCTGTCTACTTGATGTCTATTAGATACCTTTCCGTTTATTGATTCTATTCTCAACAAAAGCGGACAGGTGTTAGACGTCTAACAGCTTTCACTGTGTTTTTGTCACGGAAAACAACCCAATAAACATGTTTTTTGTGGGTAGTGAAGGGTAACAGGGCATCTTCGATCGCATCTCACTGTTACTTATTTGATCTACTCTCTACCTTGCTTTTGCCTCTTATTGCATATCTAACTCATTAAGGAGGTGATACGGATTAGAAATATTACAGGCCAATCTCAGTGTGATGGGACAGTAAATAGACAGTCTTTAGGCAATACACTTGTGAAGTGTGGGATGTTTGGCGCTACTGTCTCCGATACGGATATGGCCTTAATTTACAACGATTTCTTTGCCTACAACTTGCCTTTGAAGGCAACAAGAAAACAAGTAAAGGAGACGTTGGGATTCAGCGAAAAAACGCTCAAGAGATGGCAAGTTTTTATCATTGACGTCAATAGGATTGACTCTGAATATCCCTACAGAGAGATTCATCTCAACTTTTATTCAAAGCAGGGATGTCGTCGAAATTCAATTCTTAGAGGCTTAACCCTCTATCAAGTCTTCGTCTTCTTTTTGATTCATTATTTGAGGAAAGCGACGCAGCTTAGCTACGAACAGACAGCTTATTACTTAGACAAAATCCTGGAAATATTCAACGTAGAGGAGTTTGAAAAATGGAAACTAAAGACTTTGTAACCTTTCAAGAAGCTTTAGAAGTTCTCATCAACCACCAGGGGATGACAAAGAATGAAGCTACAAGTGCCCTAGAAAAGTTAGGAAAGGCTCAAGGATTTAATCCCTATGATGACCAAATCCCTTATGAAGCCTTCTTCCAATTAGAAGGAGCCGCAGATGTCACTGGCAAAGCTGTCCAAAAAGCACTAACTGGTAGTACTTCTTCTGCGATCGCTCCTATTGCTTCTAAAGAGGAAGTAGAAAAGTCTCTAGTCACTTCAGTAAATCAGAGCCTAGTTTCCCGTGGACTGGCTGAGTTGCCAGCTGGCCTCATCATCGACATGATGCCTGAGCGACTCCAAGCCTACCGAGAAGCATTGGGTCTAATTGATGAGGTGGCTTTTGAGACTGCGGTGCTGGAGCAAGATCAAAAGATGAGCGAAAACCTCAACCGGTACCGGCAGGCCAATAACGAAGGACGGAAAAACCTCCGTCAGTTATTCAACCCTGAGACACGGAAGGCACTTGTTAATGGGTTAATGTCTCGTGTTGGCATCACTACTGAGGAGGTGGATGCTGAGGTGGAAGAGTTCAACGCTGAGTGCGCAGCAGAAGACCAGGCTTACCTTGAAAGCAAAATTGTTCAACCCAAAGTTGTGACTCAAGAGGAAGCGATCGCTCACCTCAGGCAGAAGATGGTCAAGTTAGGTATTGACGTATAAGGAGGGACAAGCGGGTGTCAAAAGATGCCCGCTTGTTAAATGCGAATGGATAAATACTACATTAGGCCACTATTGCCTTCACTACTATCATTCGGACTTCTAGTAATACCTTTCGCTTGTCAGCAGGCATGGAAGGCTGACACCAAGATGAGAGTTGACCTAATAGAACAGGATGGAGAGATCTTGAGAGCGAAACTGGACAACCAGCTAAAGGAGAAAGAAGTCTACGCCCGAAATCTAAAACTTCACCCGACCGAGCGTCACAGTTTTCAGTTCACTTTCAATCCAGAAACCAGAAATGCTTTCCCTATCAAATCGGAAGCGATCGCTAACCAAGTGGAAAACTCTCCTAGAGGATTTGTTTATTACTTCGATATCTCCACCCCTCAGAGGTTCGTTGGCACCGCTTGGAAAAATGAATCCGGTTCTGTGTCTTGGGCATTCCTGTGGGAGAAGGACGAACGAATCCGCAAATTAGCGATAGATAGACAGAGGAGTTTATATGAGCAAGTCAGGTTCTAACAGTGACCGCCGTGGTAAGCGAATTCTGGTTGATATTATTGACTGGATTCAAGAGGCTATCGACTGGATTTTTGACTGCCTGTCAGCTTTAATAGCTGCCCTTGGGTTCGTACTTAAAAACTTCCTTCTCGGACCCGGTATTTTGGCATTTAGCTTCGTAGCTTTTATTTATTGCCTCGCCATATCTCTAGATAACTTTTACACCCATCCTTCGGGGTTAGCCTTAGCCCCTAACCCATTCACCACTTGGGTCGGCATCAAAGCTTATTTTACTAAAAGTTTCTATGATTCAGAACTTTTTTTTCACTTTATTTTGATGTTGGGAATGAATGCTAGCCAAGTCGTTTTGACTGGTATTAACTCCAACCCAGATGCCTCGGGAATGAAGAAAGTTATCAGAGGTTTTCTGCGCCTCTTTGGTTATTTCCTGTATGGGGTTGAAATAGCTATGGCATTTGGCGTTAGGCCAATATTTGGAGAAGGCATTGGTGGTTGGACTGTCTTAGGTCTATTACTATTCAATCCCCTATCTGCTTTCGCCCCAGGAATTGGTCTTAATATCTTCAAACTTGGCTATGGATACTTCAAGAAATTCGTAAGCTCTGGTAATAGGTAAAACTTAGTAAAGCTCCCGGTTTTATACCGGGAGAAACAACAATGAAAAGAAATGTATTGAAAACTCAAAAAGCTCCTCTTGATTTTACTCTGAAATATCCAGATCTAAATCTATTAATCACAGACCCACCTATGTGGTTGGCTATTCGGGATGATTATTTAATCTACGACGCGACAAAGAGACGTCTAGGATGTAACCTCTCCAAAAGCCTGGGTGTTGTGTGCTCTGTGGCCGCCTTAGCAACAATTAACGTAAATCCTTTATCTCCTTTAGCTTTGATTTTTGGAGGACTTGGATATGCCTGGACAGTAGGGAAAGACTTCAGTATTACTGACAATCTAAGGCCGCTCCCATTCGTTCCAGATGCCAGAAAGCTATGGGATGAGTTCACTAAACATGAAGATGATAAAACTGAAGACAACCAAAATGATCTGTTCCAAGGTAAACAATTAAAGTGCATCGACTGGCTATCAGAAAGAGAAAGACATGAAGCTGCCTTCTTGGCAGAGTATAGAGGGGTTTTAGGACATGTTTTAACAGGGGTGGGAACCAAAAGGCGTTTTGTCACTTACCTAACTATACTCAATGACTCTTTTACTAATAGAGATAACTCTCGGTATTGCCGTCACCTTAAGGAGTTAAAAGATGGTCACGAGCTAATCGAAATGATTTCAATTCAGGATTTAGACGCTCTAGGACGCCAGCTTTATCCATCAAAGAGTATGAGAGTCATTTCGGCTGTCCAGACCCCAGAATTAGAGCCTGCCGTAGATAGAGATGTGGCTGCTGGTACTTATGGATATGAATTTCAAGGTAGTCTTGGGGAAACTATTGATGTGCCTAGTAGTTACAAAGGGTTAGTCGAAGGGATTGAAATTGAAAACGAACCACAGAATCCAAAACCTAGTAATCCAGTCACCTCGATATTTTCTGGTTTTTCTAAAGGCAGAAAGAAACAAAAGCCCATTGGCTATCAAGTATTCTCAAATACTATTTATGACCCTTCCTGTGTCTTGGGATGGCAAAGGGGTGGAAAGACCTTAATGTTGGCAGAAACTTCTAAATTGGAGGCACAAAAAGGAGCGAAGATTTTCTATACTAGCATGGCGGCTAAAACTCCTGACATGGATGGTCGCTGGAATCATGCTTACAGAAAGATAGAGGTGAATCTGAGTAGACTCTCCAGAACTGAAGCTGCCAAGGTTATCAGTGAAGCCAATGAAATGTTAGAAGAGTTTTTGTTGCTTGAAGGGGAAGATAGACTGTATATCTTAGACGAGTGGATGATTACAGCGGGTCAGGTTCATAAATACGCTGACTTACTTCTTCCTTTTCTCAAAAGTGTTTCATCCGCTATCAGTGAAATGGCTTCATCTGGAATCAAAGATAATGCCGCAATCCACGTACTTGCTCCCAACTTTAGAGCGAGTTCACTGGTTAAAACTTATGGGGTTTGTCCGAAGGATTTGAGACTGGTTTTGGTCTCAGTTAATGACGGTCACTTTATCGAATGTAACGGCAAAAAGATTGGATGTAACAAAGCGGTTTTAAAAACAGCAAAAAATAACTTTGATACCCAATTTGTCGAAATGCCCCCAGGGTTGGAAGGCGATCGAGTGGTCTTGATAAATGGGGACTGGATGACTTTAGGCGATGCAAGCAATCTCCCTAAAATTGAATCTAAGACTACTTCTGCTCCCAAGACTAAAGAAAGCTCCACCCCAAAAGGTGGCAAGACAGCCAAAAACTTAGGGAAGAAAGTGCGATCACTAGACCCATTAGAACTACACAAACTTCTTGAAAAAACATCACAGCGCTGGCTTTGGGAGTTTGTGGTGAATGACCTTGGTTACGAAAACCACGACCAGATCCTTGAGATGGTTAACCTCATAGCCCATTACCTTGGACAGACCGATCCTAAGCTTGGCAAGAAATTTGTAGTAGGAGACGTCTATCGCCCTGAACTTGCCCGGCTATCGTACAAAAGTCGGAAAAAAGTGCGCTCCGAAACAATCGCGTTAACCGATGGTACTTGTTGTTTGTGTCAGGAATCTGAAGCGACTAAGGTCTACCAAACTAATTATGATGGACCACGCGATCGCGCCGGGCATAATTCATTTCCAGTTTGTTATGACTGTCAAGAAGATATCTGTTACAGCAAGCAAAACTGGGAACCTGGCGGTAAGAATATCTGGGATGCCCATGCAACTGAAGCTTTTTCCCAGTACATCACCAGAGCTGCGTTAGAAATGGTGTGATTTTTTGGGGTGAATGGTGATGATTAAAGTAAGTAAACAGAAAGTCAAAATTTATTCCAAATATTAAAAATGTGAACATCGGAGTTTATGATCAAATCGAAAAGGAGGCAAAAAATGGATTTTAAATTATTTATCAATTGCGCGCTTTTAATATCTTATTAAATTCAAGTAGCATAGTAGCATTTGGGTGCTTTAATGCCCACTATGATATGGCTTTACGGTATCCAAAAATGATAATTACGTGTGCTTTTTACGTCGCTTTTTGCGGTAAACATGCCTCCTGTTAGACTTGAAAATTGTTTTATTTTGCCTGGAATACCTAGAAATAAAGATGGGTTTTGAAGATACAAAAATTAATCAACAACCTTACAAATTATCTTTATTTTTTTATCTAAATCAATCAAAAGGCGATCGATTCGCAGTTAAATCTTCGACCGCCTTTGATTGTTCACTACTCAAGCAAACCTACCAATCTTAACAATATGGCCATCTTTAAGCTCAACCAATCTTCCAAGCGTGCTGCAAAGTCCATTGACAGCTGGGAAGGCTCAAAACCTAAAGATCAGGTTTCCGATTGTACTAACGAGATTGCTGCTGTGTACGACGGTTCGGCTGCGACAGTCCATTACCACCGCGAAAACGGGCAACGGAAAGTGTTCGTGGCAACTTACGACCATGATCCGAAAGCAATAGACCCTAACGCCAAAGGTTAATTAGCTAGGGGTGGGAAGACTAGCCACCTCCTTCCTTGCCGAGCGAGGGAACCTTTTTTCATTAACTGAGGATTCAACGATGACCAACGCTTATACCCAAGTAAAGACCTACCTTTTCACCAACGGCAAAAGCCTGATGTTTCGATCCTGCACTGAGGAACGACTGGAGGACGCTCGATACTTCTTTTCTTCCGAATGCGGCAGCCCTGTTACTCTGATTGCTACTGGTTCAGCGTTATTAGCCGAAGACTGCTTTATTAGTCATTATCGGGATTGGTGCTGGCATGGAATCTACCGTTTTAGCCCCAGTCTGCTGCGGAAGTTTGCACCCACTGATTGGGAGTACGCGATCGCTCTCTCCAAATTCAAGTTGGCTGGTGTTCGGGTGAAATATCACAAGCTAGCTTCACGGACCACTGCCAAGATCCGTGCATTGACCGACAAAGTAGCTTCGACTTTAAGGCTGGAAGACAACTTAGATGAATTTGATGGTGAGGTGTAGGGGAAATGGAAGACCTTTCAAAGCTTATTGACGAATCGATTGAAGAACGTAACGAGCTAATCAAACAAGGTGGCACTCATGGAACTAACGGCAGCCTACTTCGCCGTCGAGTGAAGCCCAGACCTAAGGCAAAGAACCCTGATTAATCAATATTCCCCGCACTTAGCGGGGTATTTTCCTTTTTCAACACTTACCTACAAAAAAATGGTTAAACAACAGATCACCTTAGCTACTCCATACGAATCAGTCACCTATACCAAGACTGAGTTGATGACCCTTTGCCAATACCTCATCAAAGACTACTGCGATCGCACAATCCCTAAGGACACCCAAGATTACTTTGTTGCCGAGTGGGCATTGAAGCGAGTGATGCCAGGAATAGAGCCATCCCAGTACAGCGACCTAGGCTGTTTCAAGCACCGCAATGCTTACATGCTTCACTACTTTTGGCATTAAGTTGCCTGAGGTTAAGTTAACTTTGGGGGTAAACTTTTACACCAACCCACGGTATTAAGTTGCCTTGCTTGGAATATATTCTGCGCTTTTTCCGTTATTTCTTAACAGGAACTAAAAAGATAATGAAAAACTATCTTAGTTCCCAAAATCGGACTTATTGGGACTTCCGGTAATATTGTTGCGCACTAGTTGTGACTCTGGTGGGAAGTAGTTCTATTAGTGGAAATGGCAGCAACCAGGATTATCAGTACTTCCTGAGGGGGTGACAACAAGGCTGAAAAGCTTGCTATATAAGCCTTTGAGGCCAATGAACTCAGGTAAGATACAGTCCCAAATTAACTCTCGATTCATTTTCTGGAAGTTCAAACCCTTATAAATACGTCCAATGCCAGCCCAAAACCGAATGTATCTTTTTGTAACAGCTGGGCTTAACTTATTACCCAGTAAGGATTTCAGCTTGCATGTCACTCCCCCCAGCAGTACTTCAGTTCGCCTCTAGGCGCAATAGTTTTAAGCAATAGTAGAGACTTATCTGATATTTATTCAGAACTAAACGTTAATTAATTTTCACATAAAAGGTACCCTTAAGGGTACTGCGAAGCCAGAGACTTATCTGATAATCTACAAACGTATCGATTGAAATCAGGAATGAAACATGTCAATTTTGACCAGTTTAGAACAACTGCAATGGGAACTAGTTCCGTTGTCGGAATTTTGTCAACGGAACAGAGTCGAGTCCTGGGATTAGAACTAGATCGTGTGTCATGCTCACATTCAGTGAATAACTTGAAGAACAGTATTTGAATAGGAGTAGGGTTGGCATCCTGCCTCGCTCAGACAGAAAAAAGGAAAGATGTCCGTTCCACTGCTCTGCCAGCATACCTGAGATTTTTAGATAAAAGCAAAAGCGATGGGACTTGGAGGGGATAAAAAATCAGGAGATTACCTTTTCCAAGTAATAACAGGACTTATCCCCCGCTACCTCACCGTCAACTGAACAGCTATCATCTTTTCTTGGCACCAGGGGAGGGAATCAATCTGTGGTCAATCTGGGAGGAATTAACCTGTCTTTGTTCCCGGGTACGTCATCGGAGACGGCACAGGAAGTCCTTCAGATATTGGAAAATGAGGTGGTTCAGCGATTGGAAACGAGGTTGGCTTAACTATTGCTCTGGGGAGCGACAAATGAACTTCGAGAGGACTTAAGCGCCTTTATTTTCCCGGAGCGTGCAGTTAGACCTATCGCTTAGTTTTTTTACAAAAATTAACATAGTATTCTTGATTTTTTGTTATAATATTTTCCCCGTTTTATCGAGATTTATTTTCTAAATAAAATCTAAAAATATCAAAAATTAAGATGACGTATATGTTAGTTTATTTGGAGTTAATAAATTCCGCTAAATTGGGTGCATCTCACTTTTGGTATTTGACGCGGTGGTGCGTTACGGGACGGATACTGCTGGCGAAATATTTCTTGACACGCTGAAAGCCTTGATATTCCTTGTAATAGTCGAAAAACTTTTTATAGTTTTGTAACGTAATCAACGGCAGAATCAGTGTTTTGGATGTTAACTTATATTTCGTCAGCAGCATCCGGGACGGACTGTCCCAACACTTGCTATGGCTTGCCTTGCGTCTTGGCGAGCCTGTCCCTAACACACCTTACGCCACTTTACGCCACTTTTTTACAAATATGAGATGCACCCGCTAAATTAAGCACCTAAACAAAATTAATTACCTGCTACCAAGTAAAACTTTTAGTTTTGTAGAATGGAAAAATAATTTTGTGCACCTGCTTATGATTGTCTTATAGATCTTAAAATTTCACATGTAGTATAGTAGTGCAAGCCTTATTGTACAAGAATTGTAGCGAGCTTTAAAATCAGCTCTCAAAGACTGTAACAAATACAAAAAAGCATTGAAATATTTAAGATAATGTTTTTACAATTTAGATTGTTTGTGAAGGAAAACTAGTTAGGTATTGTCAGTCCATAAAATCTCTTTACTAGTTTAGTATAGGAATATTGTTAGACATGAAAAATTGGTATGACTATTTAATCATTGGAGCTGGACCTGCTGGCTTACAAATGGCATATTTTCTTCAGCAAAGTAAAAGCCAATATATTGTTCTTGATAAAGCCGAAAGTGCCGCTTCATTTTTTAGAGTCTTGCCTCGTCGCCGAGAATTGATTTCATTTAATAAAGTTCACTCCATATTTGATGACCCGGAAATCTTACTGCGGTGGGACTGGAATTCACTCCTGACTGATGACTACAGTTTTCCTTTTCGGAATTTTAGCAAGCGTCTTTATCCGCTAGCTGACGAACTAGTCAATTACTTAGAGTCATTTGCTCAGACCTACAATCTCAACATCCGCTACAACACAAATATCAGAGAAATCCGGCGAGATAACGATCGATTTTTTGAAATTTGTGACGCTCAGGGAACAATATACCAATGTCGGGTATTAATTGTAGCAACAGGATTTAGTAAGCCTTACATTCCTGATATTCCCGGCATTGAACTGACTGAGAACTACGAAACAGTGTCACTTGATTGTAATACCTTTACAGGGCAGCGTGTCCTGATTCTAGGAAAAGGAAACTCTGCTTTCGAGATAGCTGACATCGCTATGGAGACGGCAGCACAAGTCCATATTGCTAGTCCCAATTCACTGACACTGGCTTGGAAGTCTCGCCACCCTGGACATGTAAGAGCCAATCACACCAGATTGCTAGATACCTACCAACTCAAGCTTCTAAACGGTACTCTTGACTGTCATGTCAACAATATTACCCAGAATGCTGATGGGACTTTTGTCGTCACAGTATCTTATGTCCATGCCGATGGAGAAGTTGAAGAGTTAGTCTATGACCGCGTAATCCGCTGTACTGGCTTTAGGTTTGACAATAGTCTCTACGCCCCAGAATGCCGACCTAATACCCTCTTAAATGGCAGGCTTCCTGCCATAACGCCCTATTGGGAGTCAACAAATGTTTCCGATCTGTTCTTTGCCGGAACTCTCATGCAAGGAAGGGATTTTAAGCGTTCTTCATCAGCATTCATTGATGGTTTTCGATATAATATTCGCTCTTTATATCGATATCTTAAGGAACGATATAAAGGAATCAAAAGAGGAGAAAGAAAACTACAAGCAACACCAGTGACTATGAGAAAGGCTATTTTAGAAAGAGCCTGCCGAACGTCTGGATTGTGGACTCAGTTTGGATATCTTTGTGATGTTTTTGTTGTTCACCCTAACCATGAAGTTACTTGGTATGAAGAGTTACCAATACAAGCTTTGCAGGAAGGTCAATTTTATCGAGAAGATCACTATTATTCCTTAACCTTTGAATGGGGAGAATGGAACGGAGATGTTATGGCTATTGAGCGGCACCCTAAATCGTCTCAAGCTTATACAAACGTATTCTTACACCCAATACTGCGTAGATACAGTTATGGGAAATTAATCAACGAACATCACATTCTGGAAGACTTATTTGGCATATATTCTTCTTCTGGAGAAAGGGGTTCTGTTGTCAGACGTTCAGGCCGAAACATGACAAAGTATCACCAGGAAGAACACGATATACCCCTAGAAAACTATCTTGAAACACAGTTATATCCAAAAGCGATTGTTGTTTAAATAAACCTAAGTAAATCTGAAATAAAAGAGAAAAAAACAAATGAAGATTATTGACTTTCATGTCCACGTTGGAAAATTTGAGCTTTTGCGAGATGACATTCAAGAACTGTTGACCCGCAGACCGATGGAATCTAATGTCAACGTAGCCGAAGTATTTTCTAAACCAGAAATCCTAGAAAATTATCTAACTACTAATGGTATTAACCGTGCTGTATTACTAGCGGAATGTGGTCCTGGAACCAATTACACAATTGACAGTCAAATGATTGCGGAATTTGCCAAAAATAATGATATGTTTATTACCTTTGGCAGCATCAATCCTAATTATCATAACACGGAAGATGAATTTTGGAAAAGTCTCAAGTTAGGGATAAAAGGATTTAAGTTTTATCCAGCAGACCACAGCTTCAATGCTCTGAGAGACGATATGCAATTCGTCTATAAAATGTGTGAATCCTTGGGGTTACCTGTAATGTTTCATACGGGTTTAACAGCCCAAAAAGACACAGAACAAAAATTTATTAAACCCCGGGATTTTGAGCCCTTAGCAAAAAAATATCCCGATTTAGTATTAATCTTAGCTCATGGTGGAAAACCCTACTGGTATGAAGAAGCTATGACTATGGCTTTGAGTTTTCCTAACGTCTACATAGATACTGCTTTGGTAGACCCTTTGTCTTTAGACCAAGTCTTTCCTGACCTAGAAAAATTATCTCAAAAAATTATTTTTGGGTCAGACTGGCCGGTAGCTGGTAGTTACTCAGCCTTGATAGACAAATACAAACAAGCCAATATTCCTGAGTCGATTATGTCTGCTATCTTGTATAAAAATGCAGAAAAAATATTGAATGATGCGTTCAAAAAACAGGAAGATGCTGTCTCTGAAGCACTTCTAGCTGTGTCGGTCTAATAAAAAAAAACTAACAATTTGCTATTGATTGAAGCTGATAGCTCAGCAATTACTATCGTAACCATAAGGATGAACTAGGAGATTTAATGTATACAACATTATACCCAATGACCTATTACTTCTATCCCTTGTTAGAAGATAAATTTACTGATAGCTCTCATCGGGATACTTTTCGGCAAATTTTGAACAGTCCTAAACAAGCAGCAACCGAAAATTTACTTTATCTCCATATTCCCTACTGTCACGATATGTGTCGGTTCTGCCCCTTTCATGTTCGAGTTGATAAGGGAAGCGAAATTTATGACCGCTATACGGAAGCTCTTTGTAAGGAAATGGAACTAGTAGCCAAGCTTCCTTATGTTTCAGATATGTCCTTCAAAGCGGTTTATTTTGGAGGTGGATCTCCTTCTATTTTTTCCGTCAATAACTTACGCAAAATCTTTGCTCATCTCTCCAAGTGCTTTCAGATAGAGCCAAATGCTGAAATTTCTTTTGAAGGGGAACCAAAAACGCTTTCAGATCCAGCCCGACTCGATTTACTAAAAGAATACAACGTTAAAAGAATTAGCTTTGGTCTCCAAACCTATAACGAAAAAATTCGAGAATTATTTAATATCGCAGCAACGCTAAAAGATGTAGATAATTGTACCAAAAATGCTCGTGAACGAGGGTTTGAAGACATCAATGTCGATATGATGTATGACTTGCCTGGGCAAGACATCACTGCTCTCAACTATGATTTAGCTCATCTCAAAGACCACGACTTCGATAGTCTAGATTACTATAACCTTCACTACTTCGCTTTTCCTAAAAAATTTAAAATGGCCATGAAAGATGGAACAATTCCGTCTAAACCTAGCCAACAAATGCACTTCGCTTTGCAGCAACAACTGCGAACTACTCTCAAAGAGATGGGCTATTATGATGTTGCTGACCCCATCTTTGCGAAAAAACCTCAAGTCTGTGACTATTTCCGATTGATTTGGGGCGGTGGTAAAGGGGATCATTCCGCCGAGATGATTGCCTTGGGTTCATCAGCAAGAGGCTACGTCAATGGTTATTGCTACATGAATCTTGGTAATACTGAGCAGTACCTTAAAACCGTTGAAGCAGGACAACTTCCCTTAGAAAAACTATCCTTATCCTTACCTACACCAGAAAATCGAGGGGCTGCTTTCTTCGTCAAGTTCTTTGAAATTGATAAAACTCATGAAAAGGCGATTCAGTCGATTCCCCAAAATGTCTGGAATTTTTGGCGGCAAAATGGGTTAATTTACGAAACTGCCGAAAGCTGGAAACTAAGTGAAGTAGGCAAGCTATGGACAACTAACATGATGCTCGATACCTTTGAAGTTCATCAACGGGAAGCTGCCATGACTTCCTTGGGCTTTGTCGAAGACAGACCAGGGGTTCGGACTGGTAGTTTCTAAACCAGAATTTAAAGGAAGTTTAAGATGGAAAAAAGTCAGGTGCGAGTTGGTATTATTCATGCCTATCCCAATACTTATCTAATTAATAGTCTAGAAAAAGTTTGTTGTCAGCTTGTTTTATTTGTCCCCCAGCGACCTGCTTTTGACTGTAGCAATCTAGAGGCAGTGATCGAAGTTCCTCTCCATGAACCGTCTGTGGTAGTGGAAAAAGTGGCAAATTACCATCAGCAAAAACCACTCGATGTACTCCTACCAGTGTATGAAGGAGCGACAGCAATTACAGCGAAAGCAGCTGAAGTATTGGGATTGCCAGGGGTTCAATTCAGTGGCGCTCAAGCCAGCCGTAATAAATACCTCGCTTATCAAAGGTGGTCTCAACAGGAAATTCCTGTTCCCATTACTGTTCCTATTCGGGATCCTGATCAGGGATGGCAGGACATAGAAACCCATATTGGTTATCCTGCCATGATTAAATTGGCTGACTCTATGAATAGTCAAGGTGTTATTAAAGTAACCTCTAAAGACGACTATCTAGATGGGATACAACATCTTTTAAGGATGTTAGAAAGACCGGTAGATTTGGATTTACAAACTGACCGCAATCGATTAGCCTATGGAACCTCCCAAATCAAAATTATTGCCCAAGAATACTGTCCAGGAACTGAAGTAGCAGTTGATTGTATCGTCACGAAGGGCAAATCTCAGATTTTGGGAATTTTTGAAAAAGCCCCAGCTACAGGTCCCTACTTTGCCGAAAAGATGTCAATTTCTCCCACGTCTCTGAGCAAAGAAGAGGTGGAACAAGTTAGTCAAATTGCAGCTGATGCTGTTTTGGCTTTAACTGCTGATCAAAGTAGTGCTGGTCATGTCGAAATTCGGTTTACGAGCGCAGGACCAAAAGTATTAGAAGCGGGTCTCCGTCCGGGTGGGGCTTACACCGTTGCGGCAGTTGAATACCTGACAGGAATCAATCCCTATGTAGAACTTTTAAACGTTTTGCTAGGTAACGACCTCAGTGTTGTTCGCTCTAACGAAAAAGCGATTTTATACGGCGGAATAGTCATTCCTAAAAGTGGAGTTATGACAAGTGTTCAAGGGTTAGAGATATTCGAGAGCATATCAGAGCTATTGGATGTTCAAATCTTGAATCAACCAGGTGAACGAGTTTATTGTCTGCCAGAATCAGCTCAACCCCATTTTGCTTATTACCTGATTGGGGGAGCCTCTAGAGAGGAGGTTTTAGACAAGCATCGTCTGATTCAGGAAAGTATTCGTCTTGAAATTTATGAGTTCCTGGGAGAAAATAAAACCATGGAGATGGCGTTGTAAAATGAAAACTGATAGCACAGAATTCACTATCAATGGTCGGGAGGAAGTTCAGTCAGATTTTCTTGAGAATGGGCTGAAAATTATCACATCCCTTGAAACAGCCTATACTAATCCAGAAAATCATCCAGTTTTATCAAGTCCCCTGAAATTAAAGCAGAGATGGCCTAACCCTCAAAACCTTCCCGAAGATGGTTGTGACCTATCAGATATTGTAGACGAAGCCATTAAAACAATTTTTAGTGGCTACTGTAATGTTAGTCATCCTCAATACTATGGGTACATCTCTCCCAAACCTTTGCCTATCAGTGTGCTGGGAGATCTTTTAGCAGAGGGATTAAACCAAACACCAGGAGCGTGGCGTGCTGGCCCTGCTGCAACTGTGATTGAGGCAGAAACTTTATATTGGCTCAGTCAGTTTATCGGCTATGAGCAAGATGTCGGTAAAATTCCTAATGGAATATTTACCAGTGGTGGGTCAATGGCTAATGCTAGCGCACTAAAACTTGCCCGCGATACTATTCTAGGTCGGGAGGTACAGGATGATGGTCTAGTAGACAGTAAGTTGAAACCCACTGTTTATATGTCACAAGAGGGTCACTTTTCCATTTGGAAAGCTCTAGATTTTTTAGGACTGGGGAGAACTTGTTTGCGTCGCATCGAAGTTGGAAAAGACGCACGGATCGATCTCAATAAGTTAGAAGAACAAATCCAAAAAGATCGTCAAAAGGGCTATAAACCGATTTGTTTAGTTGGCACCGCTGGAACCAGTGCAACCGGTTCAGTCGATCCTCTTGATTCTCTGGCTCAGGTAGCTAAAGATTATGACATGTGGTTTCATGTTGATGCTGCCGCTGGGGGAGTATTTGCGAATATTCCAGAAACCCGCCAACACTTCCAAGGGATGAACCTAGCTGACTCAGTAACCCTCGACCCTTGTAAGTGGTTATTTGTTCCTTTTGGTATTGGTTGTTTATTCACCAAAAATGGTTCAGAGTTACTAAAAAGCTTTCAAGCAACTAGCCACTATTGGGAAGACCTTTCTGAGCCAGATTTGTTCCAAATGGGATTGCCAGGAACTCGCCAGTGGCGATCTCTAGGGCTTTGGATGGCGTTTAAACATCTCGGTTATAACGGTTATAGCAAGTTGCTGAGAAATCTGCTTTCTGTTGCTTGCCATCTCGCCCAAGCTGTTAAAGAACACAGTAGTTTAGAACTCTTACAGGAACCAACTTTACCGGTCTGCTGTTTTCGCATCGGTAAATCAACTCAATCATTGCCACTGGATACAGTTAATCATCTTGTGCAAAAATTAGTAGTAGAAAAAGGACAGCATTATTTCACAATTCTAGATTGGCAAGAGCAAACCTTTTTTAGGGTTTCTCTTAATAACTTTACCAGTAATAAGCATCACGTTGATAGCTTAATATTCGCTATATTGGAACAAGTTAATGACTTAGATAATTATCAATAAAATTAAAAGGTGTAACACTGATGATACCAATTGAAATTAAACGAGCCATGTATGGCTTCATGATGAGTCAGACACTTTTTGTGGGAGATGAACTAGGTATATTTGATTATATTGCTCAAGGAAAAGCTAAGAATATTTCTGAACTAGCACAATTGGCAGATGTCCATCCTGATGCTCTCAAACGTTTAGTCTTAGCTGCAGTTTCAATTGGTTTGCTTGAATTTAAAGATGGAGAGTATAATATTCCCGATCATTTGCAACCATTTTTAGCCCAAAACTCTTCTCAATACTGCGGGGATTCTTTCTCACATTTTAGAGAAGTATCAGTTCGTACTTTTCTCAATTTAAAAGAAGCACTCAAAGAAAATAGACCACAGTGGCAATCAATTTTTGATGATACTCAAGGGGGATCGCCTTTTACGGAATTATATAATGATCCAAAACGTCTTGAAAATTTTTTGGATAGTATGTGGGGCTTAGGTTATGCTCCAGCTCAAGAGCTAGTCCAAAAGTATCCTTTAAATCAACATAATGTTCTAGTAGATGTTGGAGGAGGAAGTGGTTCATTTGCCATTGCAGCCCTGGAAAGTTACCCTAATCTTAAAGGCATTGTTTTTGATTTACCCAAGGTGCGCCAATATTTGGAAAACAAGGCAAAACAACATGGAGTATCAGAAAGAATACAGTTTATTTCTGGTGACTTTTTTCAAAATGAATTACCGAAAGGTGATCTTTATGTATTAGGTTATATTCTTTCTGATTGGAATCAACAAGATGGAAATAAAATATTAAATAAAATTTATAATAGCTTGCCTAAAGGGGGGTTATTGATCATTTTAGAAAAGCTTTTTAGTGACGATAAAAATGGACCACTAGAAACGGCTATGATGAATCTTGCTATGCTATTAGAAACTTTTGGTCAACATTATTCTGGTTATGAGTATATCCAATGGCTACAAAAAATAGGCTTTCATGACTGTCAAATAATTCGCTCATATGGCGAAAAACATATGGTAATTGGGATTAAATAATTTAAAAAATAAAAAAATGTTAAAACTCAAAACAATATCATCATTAACGGCATTATTAATTGGCGTTGTTTCCCCACTAATTAATACTGAAAAAGCTAAAGCAGCTAGTTTTTCATCGAATTCATTTAATATTGAAACAATCACTACTGGACTTGCTACTCCCTATGCTGTCGCTATAGATAATGATGATCTAATTGTGACAGTTGATGGTGCATTGATTAAAATTGATCAGTCTGGAAATATTTCGACACTAACATCTTTAGCCCCCGGTGTCCCCTCTGATGCCATTGTCTTTGGTTCCGATTATGTTGTTATAGAACCAGCCGAGCCTCCTGCACCTACTTCTATATTACGAGTTACACCGACTGGAGATGTTAGCGAAATCAGGGAAATTGCCAGGGATCCAATCGGATTTGGCGATCCCATTGGTTTAGCTATCCAAAATCAAGATTTAATTATTGCTGATTTTAATCGTGTAAATAACGATCCTTTTATTGGTGATGGTCGTTTACTTCGATATTCTAACCAAACGAAAAACGTGTCAGTAATTGCCTCATCAAATCTTGGTGGTGCAGCAGAAGTTTTTGTAGATGGTGAAAATTTCTGGGTCACAGATTTTACGTTTGGACGTTTGCTATTTGTGACTGCCAATGGTGATGTTAAAGAAATTGCAACAGACTTGGGACAACCTTTAGATATTGAATTTGATGGTCAATATTTCTTAATTACTGACTTTGCTAATGGGTTCGAGACTCCAGGAAAGGGAAGAATTTTAAGAGTATCCAAAACAGGGCAAGTAGAAACATTATTAAGTGATATTGGGAACCCATCAGGATTGGCTATTGATGGAGACGATCTTCTCTTTACTGATATTGTTGATGGGAGAGTAGCAAGAATTGAGGGAATTTTAGCCACACAAAATGTTCCTGAATCCTCTTCTAATACAACTTTAATAATTTTAGGAGTCATTAGTGGCTATACCCTGTTGAAACGAGAATCAAAAAATAATTAACTAAGGTAACAACATCTGGCTGCAACAAGCCACAATATTCCTAGAACATATATCTGGCACGTTCTCAACAAGGGCTGGGTGGGCACTGCCAACCCTACTATAAAACATAATGGTGTTCAAACTATAATCTTTTCAAGAATATTGTGGTTCCAGATGTAAAAAAAACAACTGTTTATTATGAACACAGTTCAACTTAAAAGGCTAAAAGCTAGAAAAGGAGCAAGGAAGCGTTCTGAAATTCCTAATGAAGTTTTATGGGCACTCAACCACGGAAAAATCGAGACCGTAAATCTCGTCGAATGGTTAGCCATTGATATGCCTTTTTTGCTTCGGAATAGTCTTACAGAAATAGGTTGGGAAAAGCAAATTGATAATTTGTATGATCAGAGCTTGAAACTTCAAGACCAAGGCATTACCAAGGGACTCAAAGGCATTGGCAAAATACTCTTTCAAGTTCTAGAAGAAGAGGAAAACCGAACGGACATTTTTGAAACTTTGGCTAGTCATACTTCTGACATGGTTAGAGCTTGGGCTGCTTTTAGTATAGCTGCTGACCAGACTATATCCTTACCCCAGAGGTTAGAAATAATGCGTAGGTTCGCCGCTGATTGCAGTATATCTGTCAGAGAATGTGCTTGGGATGCCCTTCGATCCTATCTTGTGGAGGATTTAGCTTATAGCTTCGATTTACTAATGGAGTGGGTTAAAGATGAAGACCCCAATATTCGACGCTGTGCGGTAGAAGCTACTCGTCCTCGTGGCGTTTGGTGTAAACATATTCCAACTTTGAAGAAAAACCCCGATCCAGGTTTGACCATATTAGAATTTGTTCGTTCAGACCCCAGTAATTATGTGCAGCGTTCGGTTGCTAACTGGTTGAATGATGCGAGCAAGTCTACTCCAGATTGGGTAATAAATACCTGTTTGCGGTGGCGAAAAGAATCTCCAACAAAGGAAACAAATTGGATTATTAAACACGCTCTTAGGACTCTCAAAAAGCAGAATCTTTTATCCCAAGACGTTCAAGGAATAGCAATTAAGTAATTTGTAAACCTAAGTAGCCAGTTGTCAACCCCTTAGTGTCAAGTAGGAATAGGTGATGAGTTTATTACCAAAATACATTTCTCATTCAGAAGTAAGAGACATATTTAGCTCTCGCTTGAATCAGATTATTCAAGAATCATTAAAAAAAGAGCTACCAGAAATTGAAACTGAATTAGTTGCAAATATTGCTGAAAAAGAGTCTACACTAATTATCAAGACCTTAACTGAATCAATAGAAGATGTGATCAATCAAAAAATCAAAAATCTTTTGAATCAAAAAGTAGGATGGTAATTGTTAAATTATTGATGCAATGATTTTTAAAATCGACGTTTAAAATCATTTTTTTGTCTGTAAATCTGTAAATTTGATTTGCAGTATTTTTCATAACTATTAGGTGCGCTTGACCCATTAATAATTAAATTCGCCATCGGTCGCACCTGAGGTACACAGATTTTTCCCCTGCTCCCTCTTCCCCTCCTGGGAGAGGTAGGGGTGAGTTTCTCTTCTGTTTTTCCTGCTCCGAGATTTGCTGTTCCCTAAAACCTAGGGTGCGCTTTCCGCATTAAGAATTAAATTGGCCACGGGTCGCACCTCAAAAATCTGTAACTCACCCAATTTACAACTGCTATATCGATAATAAAATCATCACAATTTTATGAAAAATATAAATTTCAAATCTCATCAAATAGCTCCAATGGCAGCAATTTTAACTGTCTGGCTAACCTATATGGTAAATACTAATCAATGGGATTTATTTATTCACAATTGGTTCATGTCGGTGACCATGATGTTTGCCTCTTTTATCGCTGGAGCTACAGCGGAAGGAGGTGGGGCTGTTGCTTTCCCCATTATGACTATAATTTTTCAGATTGAACCAGAAGTAGCGCGTAATTTCAGTTTGGCGATTCAAAGTATTGGCATGACCTCAGCAGCCTATCTAATTTTGACGAGAAAAATACCCATTGAAAAAAACTATTTATTATTATGTAGTTGGGGAGGAATTGGGGGAGTTATTGTAGGAAGTTACTATATTGCTCCTCTGATTTCTCCTCCCTATGCCAAAATGTTCTTTGTCTCTCTATGGTTAAGTTTTGGCATAGCTCTTTTTTATTTAAATATGAATAAATATCGTTCAGTTTTCGAGACACTTCCGCCTCTTTCATCAGGAGAAAGAAAACTTTTTATTTTTTTGGGTTTCCTAGGGGGAATAGTAGTTTCAATTGTGGGAAGTGGAATTGACATTTTAACTTTTTCAGTGGTAACAATTCGATATCGCCTGTCAGAAAAAGTGGCTACTCCTACAAGCGTCTGCCTGATGGCGGGAAATACCATTGTCGGATTATTTTTGCATCTTTTCTTTCTTCATGATTTTGGAATTCAGGAATTTAAATACTGGTTGGTTTGCATTCCTGTGGTGATTTTAGGTGCTCCTTTAGGAGCATATTTTATTAGCAATTGTTCTAGAAAATTTATTACTAATTTTCTGTACTTTATTTTGTTAACTCAATTTTTTGCAGCCTTATTAGTTATCCAACCAACTGGTGGGTTGGCTTGGTTTACTCTGAGTATTTTGATTAGTGGGTTAATAGTATTCCTTAGTTTGGCTGTATTGGCTGAAAAAAGTAAGCGTTCAGGGGGTAGAAGATCTTTCAAAAAAAATGGCAGCGAGAATATGCTAAGGTAAGAAACATGGAACAGCAGCGTCCAAACTATATAGAGCAATTTCCCTGGTCAGATTGGGAAAAAACTCCAGCCAGTGTCAAAAAAAACTGGTAGAGGGAATGGCGCAACAAATTGATAATTTAGAAAAACAACTCAGGGATATATCGGCAGTTCAGCAACAGCTATTAGAAAAAAAACCAACGCACATCAAAGAACTCATCATCGCCTCCTTCCTGTGACCGACCAGAGCTAAAAAAAAACACAGAAAAAGAAAAGTAAGAGAAAACAAGGAGGTCAATCAGGTCATGATGGCCATAATCTTTACTTGTATCCAATCGAGCGGTGTAACCAGATCATTGACCATCATCCAACCAAGTGCTCATGTTGTGGAAAAAGACTCAGTGGAGAAGATCAAAACCCCTATCTCCACCAAATAGCTGAGAGAGTGATATGCAAGCTGAAATCCTTACTGAGTAATATCAAATCCGGGTGTAGACTTATTGTATAAAGTGAGTCGGGAACGATCTATGCCCAAACGGCTGAGCCTATTACCTCATCTGAGTTGTGAGGAATTGGAGGAACGGTATCGTCAAGAAGCGTGATGCTGTAGAACGCAGCCAATACCAAATCCTGTGGTTGCTGGCAAAAGGTAAGCAGACGCAAGAGGTGCGAGAGGCAACGGGGTATTCCGCAGCGCTGGATACGGGTGTAGCCCACGCGCTACAACCAACAGGGGGAAGCCGGGGTAGGTGATGGTCGGCATCATAATCGTGGAGCCGAACCAATACTAAACGAGGTTCAACAAGCCCAACTCCTACAAGCTATAGAAGCCCCTGTGGATGAGAGCGGGTTGTGGAATGGTCGTAAGGTAGCTGATTGGATGAGTCGAGTGCTCGACCGTCGGGTTGCGCCTCAACGAGGTTGGGAATATCTCAAGCAAATGGAGTTTCGGCTACGGCTGCCCCGTCCGGAGCATCAACAGCAAGATCCCATCAAGCAAGAAGCCTGGAAAAAAAACTGCCTGAGCGAGTAGAGCAGTTACAGCAGCAGCACCCGGAGGCAGAGATTGAGTTGTGGGCGATGGACGAACATCGAGTTGGACTCAAACCTATGGTGCGTCGCCTCTGGGTTCCCTGGTGGGAAACCCCTATTGCCAAAGTGAACTGGCACTATGAGTGGGTTTGGGTATGGGGTTTTGTCCATCCAGCTTCGGGTCAAACCTATTGGTGGTTGTTACCGAGAGTCAACATTCAACTGTTCAATCAAGTCCTGGCTGACTTTGCCCAACATTTCAGCTTAGGCCAAAATAAACAGGTTATCTTAACTGAAGACCCACGCCGGTTGGCACACTGGTCAGGATGTCGTGCGTTCCAGTTGGATTACATAAGCGAGTTTCTTCCCCCTTACTCCCCTGAGTTGCAACCTGCAGAACGTCTTTGGTCAATCTTGGATGAGCCGATTGCTAACCGAACCTTTGAGAACATCTTTGAGTTAGAGCAACTTCTATGTGTTCGCGAAGCGTCGGGCTTTGCCCAAATCGGTGTTGGGTACTACTAAAACAGCCTGAGTTGATCCGGGGACTCACCCATTTTCACGCTTTGGCAGGATGCAAAGGCTTAACAGTAACTATTTAGCCGGATTTCATATAATACGTTCAGCCGATATGTTACAAAAAGATACATGGTGTTTTGGACTGACATTGAATGGGTTTTATCAGGGTTTGAGCTTCTATAAAATCAAAGGAGGGTCAATTTGCGAGTTTATCTTTGCTAAGAAAACTGGCTTCAAAGCCTTATATAGTAAGCTTTTCAGGGCTCATTTCCCCCCTCAAGGAGCTATGCTTTATAAACATATTTCTTTACAAAAAACTTGACAAAAGTAACTTGATATGATTAGTGTGATCAAAAAACTTGACGTCCCACGTTCTCGCTCAGTTTGTATAGGAAAAGCCTTTTGCCAAAAAGGAGCGAAAAATCGTGATAGGCACGAGGGGATTTTGGGGGAATCATGTTAATTTAGTTGACATTGATCAGGAGATAATTTTGAGGCTCAGGGTACCCTCGGGTGTTTTGATAGGGGTAGATATCAGGTGATCCTATCTTCATATTAGAATATGAAAGCAAATGTATAGGAGCAAGCTGAGAGGATGTCTGAAAAGTCAAAATAATAGCGATCGCCTCCTGGAACGGGCAAAGCTATATCGGCAAAGTTTGAGGCTTCACAGACTGCTAAAAGAAAAAACTCTCGTCAAGATAAGCTGTCAATAGCGATTTTCGACAGATAACGAGAGTAAAGTTAATGAATCAATCATATCGTACTGATTTAACCGATGAACAATGGCAATTGCTCGAAAAACTAATTCCAGCAGCGAAACCAGGAGGTCGTCCAAGAAGCGTAGATATGCGCTCGGTAGTGAATGCCATCTTTTATGTCTTGGTAGCAGGATGTGCTTGGTCATTGTTACCTCACGATTTTCCCAAATGGAAGACAGTTTATCATTACTTTCGGCAATGGCGTATCAATGGTGATTGGGAACGAATTCACGAACAGTTGCGAAAATGGGTACGGGTGATCGAAGACCACCATCCGAGTCCGAGTGCAGCAGTTTTAGATAGCCAATCAGTAGAAACAGCAACGATGATTCATCTGGAAGTAGGCTATGATGGCGCTAAACAGGTTAAAGGTCGTAAGCGTCATATTGTGGTGGATACCCTGGGGCTATTAATGGTTGTAGCCGTCACCGCAGCTTCTTTACCAGAGCGAGAAGGAGCCAAATTATTGTTCGACCAACTCAATGCAGCACCAGAGCGATTTCACCGTTTAATTAAAATTTGGGTTGATGGTGGTTATCGAGGTGAAGGCTTGATGAGGTGGGTTATGGATGTCTATGGTTGGATTTTAGAAACTGTTATGCGCTCAGATACTGTCAAAGGTTTTGAGGTCTTACCAAGACGTTGGGTTGTGGAACGGACTTTCGGATGGTTCAACTGGTGTCGTCGTCTCAGCAAAAATTATGAAGTTCTACCAGCAACTTCTGAAACCATGATTCGAGTTGCCATGATTCGGATTATGCTTAGACGTTTAGCGTAGTCAATCACTTTTCAGACATCCTCTTAAGTGTTTTTGAACTTGTTCATCCCACTTGTCGCCAGTAACATAGACATATTCATTCTTGGCAAAATTGCAAAATAAGAAGCCATTGATTAACTCTAAGGCACCAGTGGCTGTCTTAAGTTCTTCGCGTACTTCTTTCCAAAAATAGTCTTCATCAAATCCGTGTTCTTCCTCTATGAATGACAGATTTTTGTCCATTAGCAAGGTTTGATACTCCCCGCCATTGACCTGCCAGAGGCGCACGGATGGGTTAATTGTGACTGCGGCTAACTGCTCTTTGGTGACAAACATGATATGCTCTTGGGTACATTACTTGGTTTATCTTACGGGGACAGATAAATCTCTTTTGTCCCCGTTTGTCGAAACTGGTTTTAGTTGAACTGAGAACGAATAGACTTCCTTAGTCTGTCGCTTTCGTCCTGGAGTTGTTCAGTCCTGGCTTTTATCTGTCGAATCTGTTCCTCGTGGAAACTCTCAAACGCTTCATCGCACACCCCGTGAAGCCCTTTTAGTCCTACGTCGTGGGACATGAGTTTAAGTCGCTCTTTGTTTTCCCAGTCCTCAAAGATGAAATCTATAGTTTGATCTATTGTCCACATTCGCACTAAAACCGGGATACCTTGTGAACCCTCATAGTACCCATATGTTGGCGTAAGTTTTTCATCGATATCGCGATCGCCTTTGGCGCGCTCTGAAGAGCGATCGTTGCCGTGAGTTGTTGACAGAAGTTGATCAACATTGAGGTAGTAGACGAACCTTTTCCAGCCTTCACGCTCAGGTGGAAAGAAATCTGGTTTGAAAACTTCTATCTCATTCCTGGTATAACAAGACAGTGTGATATTTTCTTTGATAATTTCGAGTGGAATATCATCCCACTCCTCCGATTCACTGTCTCCTGGTTCCTTTCGAGCTTGTTCGAGATTGACAGCCTTCCGGGTCTCTAGGATAAAGTCTTGCTTCCAGACAAAAATAGGGTCGTTCATTGTTGTATTTGTTGAGTTTTCCGTAGTTGAAACGATGGGCAACTGTTGATCACTGCCCATCGTTTTGGCAATCAGAGCTTGACGACTCGAATGTTGCTAGTTGGAGTTATCTCGAATAACCCCTCAGGGAGAGTACTGGCAGAGAGATCGGTCTCTATTGCTTTGTTGTTAAGACGGAAAGAAAGGTATTTGTCCGGAATATCTTCGTAGGTCAGAGAACTGATTTTCTTAACTGAAATCCCAGTTACACGCTTAACTTTGTGGGTTAGGTTCAGCGGAATTTCCTCACTGTCCTGTTGCACCATATACTCAACGGCTTTAACCTTCAGGCGTTTCTCTATTTTATCTAGAGCAAGACGTTGAGCAGCTATATCCTGAAAGCGTGCAACCAAAGCCTTGAAATCATCTTCAGTCACAATCGGAAGATTATCATCATCCACCTCCATGCCGGTACTAGCTATTTCCTTCAGTAGGGTGAGAGTTGCACGGCAATCTCCGACAGCATCGTGTAGTCCGTTCAGTGGTCCGACAGTTTCAGCCATCAACCACTTCTTTTTGAGCATCATTGCACAAATCGCCTTGTCGTTAACCAACGGGGAAAGATGGTGCTGTTTGGTTGTGTTGTTAAGGACTGAGCGATCGAATCCGATGTTATATACGATTACGGTTTTTCCTTTAAGAGTCTCAGCTAAGTGCTCATAGGCTTCGGGAAAGGTGCAAGCTCCGTTTGCCCGCAGAACCGGGTCATTGCCTTCTGGCGCAATGTAGTAGTGGGCTAGTACCTCGTTCTTGAGGGACAAAATGCCGATTTCTGTTATTTGAGCAGTGTCCCCTAGGCCAGTGGTTTCCAAGTCAAAAATCACGTATTCGTCGAGGTTGGAGAAGATTTGCTGTGCTGTGAGAATGGCAGAGTTTTTATTTTCGATTAAGGTCGTCATGAGTGGTATCTGTTAGTGTGTGTTTTTCGTGGTTGATGCGATGGTCAGAACGGTATTTGGCTGTTGATCGTATCCAGTCGTTCAGCAATCGCTACCAGATTCTCATTAGTAGTCACAAGTTCTTCCTGGAGGCGAGTAATCGCTTCATTTGTAAATTTTTGTTGTTCAACTAACTGCTCTACAGCAGCGAGTAAGCGTTCTTGGCGTTTTTCGTCGATAGTGGACATTGGCTTAAACCTCCGTTGAATCAAAGTTGATAACTAAACTCCTCAAGTCCCACATATCGGGGCAATACCGGCGGAAATACTCCAGTGACTCGGATGACCGCAGCCAATAGATAAGAGTTGTTCCACGGGACACAATGGCATCACGGGAGAGGTTCAGTTGTTGCAGCTCGGTCTGAATTTGCTTTTCGTTTAGTGTGTCTAGACCAATCACGCTCATGTAATCTGACGGGAAATCCCGAAGCTTTTGAGCCAGGTCAGTCTGCCAACGGTCATAGAAGAAATCCCCCGGTGACCGATAACGATCCCAGATGTCATCTTTGACCCTGCGGAAGATGGGACTGCGGTAATTCACTTTTGGCGCGATCGCGAAAATAATGGAAAACTTTCCCTCACTTATTTTCAGATTTTGGAAGATTTCATCGACTTGAGCGTTGTCCTTCTTGTAAATAGGTGCAATGTATTTGGCCGTGAAATACTTGACTCCACCTGATTCAGTCAAGTAGCCACAACTGCTAGTGACCCTTCGCCAGTCATCACTAACCGAAAGCAACGGGATTGCAGCCAAGTCCTCTTTGTCAATGTTGAGCATATCAGTAGGCTGATCAAGCCAGCCGACGAAACCAGGTGAATGTTCTAAACTATAGCGATCGCTTTTAGAACTTTCGTGTAGAGTGAAAATTATTACTCAGCCTCCCTAGTGTTCTTTTCCTGAGGCTTCGGCTTGACCCGACGGCGGAGGATACTACCGTTAGTTCCGTGGGTGCCTCCATTTTTATGGCTTCCTCGCGATCGTCCGTGACTGACGCGCCAAAGGCGATCGTTAAGGGCTTCGTCGATAGATTTGGATAAATCTTCCATCTTCCTTTTCTACTTGTTGACTCGTCGGCAAAAAAAGCCGTAGAGCTTGACTTTTGCTTCATTTTTGGATTGCCGTTCAGGGGCAAGGGCATTGTGTCCCTCCTCTTGGGTTTTGGTTCGGACAATCTCTCGTAGACCAGAGGAGGTGGGTAAGATGTCACCATACGGTTGGCCATTAACTGTGTACTCTCCAGTTTTGCCACTGGACTGAATTGGGTCACCAGAGCGTTTGGCAAGGGTTCCCGTGTAGTGGTTGGCTCGCTTAGACTTTGCGATAACCTGAGGCTTTTGATTCCGTCCCATTACTCCGCTTCCTGTTGGTAAATAGCTTTAATGCCAGTGGGAGTAATACCGCCACCGTTATCACAATCAACAGCGGCATCTTTTTCGGCCTCGTTAAACACCTGATCAACTACAGACTTGATTACTGAATCGGCATCAAAACCCGCACACACCCAAAGGTAAGTTCGCAAGCTAAAATCGCTCAAGTCTGGAGTAGCCTTTGGCTTGTTATGACGGATTAAATCCAGCACAAACCGCTCATCAAAAAGACCGACGGTGATGACCTGATCAGCTAAGTGAATATTCAGGGTTACTTCAGGTTCATTGCCAGTCTCAACAGCAAAATTGTTCACTGCTACAGAATCGGCATTAATGAGACTAGAACAAGCTTTGGCAGAAGCGTATACTCGACCTTCTGGGGTCTTGATAAAGACCGACAGCTCAGACTGTGGGTCTGGTCGATGATTGACTATCATAGATTGGTTCCAATTGCACGTTGGACTTCATTAAGGTGGCCGTTTGTTTTGCGACTCTACGGCCACCTTTTTGATGCACTTTTAATTTAGCGCGTTTGGTATGGTGCTGTCAAGTATTTTAGTTGTTTATTTATCAATAGTTTTCAGCTTTTATTATCAATCATAAAGCATAACGTTTGGTAGGTAGCGCTATACTTAGGCTTTGGCATCAATCAAAATACAGACTGTTAACGTCGTACCAGCGGTGATTCCGGCTATCCCGCTTGGTCAGAATTTTGCCTTCCTCCTCCCAATTAATCAGAGTATTCTTACTCACCCCCAGAATCTCCCTGGCATCCTTAGGGGTAACCCAGTTAGGTCTATAGGGGTCAAGGGCTACTGGCAAGCGGTCGAGCCTCTTTTTGTTCTTTTTACTTGCGATCGAGTCTAGGTCAAAACGTCTGACACCGTTGGAGGTAATGACAGCTTCTATCATTCCTTGCTCATGCCAGTACTCTAGGGTCTTGATAGTAATCCCTAGTTCCTTGCAAGTTGCCTTGGGAGTCCTTAATCTCATTGGTTTTGCGTCCTTTGCGTTTACCCCCACCGTAGCAAACGTTCGACCGTTTGGGAGGTAATCAAATGACACATGTACCCAGGAGTGGACAGAGGGATCTTACTGGTCCCCAACAGTCCAATACTTTGAACCATCCCTCGCTTTCTGTACATATTTGGATAAGAATGACTATGTTATAAACCCCTCTATTGGTTATTTTGCTGCGGTTCGTTGCGGTTAAGTTAATAGTTTTACATGTCTACTAATTTCTACACCAAAAATACCTAACTCCATTTTTGCTTCAGAAGCTTCACAGATGGCACAATCGACCAAAGACATTTGAAGGAATCCGACAGGCTTCCTGGCCGCCATCAGCACCGACTGGGCGGCTTTCTTGTTTGGGGGTTAATGAGATGCTTACTCTGTGAATGCAAACTCTTGACACTTTTAACTTGCTCAGGGAAAAACTAAGTCAACTTAATGTATATGGGATTTGATCAGGTTACTAATGACAATGATAACCTATCTCTTCTTTATGAGAATGATTGTATTGAGAATAGTGATCGTATTAAAAAAAATAAGATTGTCACACTTTTATCACAGGTTGTCACAGTATTGTCACACTTTTATCACAGCCTATAAACATTGATACATAAAGATTGTCACGTTTTTTGTCACACTGTCACAGGTTTTTTGAATCTTATGTGTTCATGTGGGAAATTTAAATGAGTATGAGAGTCGTTATTGTTATGATATTTTTTATTACGCAACAGTTAACTCCCTCCTTAGCTTTCATTTTTGATGCGATCGCTAACTAGAAGGACAGGGGTTTTAA
Source organism: Moorena sp. SIO3I6 (assembly GCF_010672095.1). Taxonomy (NCBI): domain Bacteria; kingdom Bacillati; phylum Cyanobacteriota; class Cyanophyceae; order Coleofasciculales; family Coleofasciculaceae; genus Moorena; species Moorena sp. SIO3I6. The sequence continues at coordinate 45,244 of NZ_JAAHHU010000041.1, forward strand.
ACCCAAGATTTTTGGCAATACTCTGCGATTATCGCTAGAGGTTGTTACCCTTTTTGGTCAACCAAGACTCTAGGTGCGCATGCTCGCGTCCTGGAAAAGCCATTAGAGGTTGCGATCGGCTTCGCCGCGCCAAAGGCGATCGCATCAAAAATGAAAAATGATATCCTTCCCGACGCTCACTCTATCGGGTAAACCACAAGGCTGCCGCCCATCAGCTCAAATTCCCAATATCTTTTGACCCTGGTGATTTCTGTGACGGTGTGACAAAAACGTGACAACCCTCATGTATCAAGGTTTGTAGGCTGTGACAAAGCTGTGATAAAGCTGTGACAACCTGTGACAAATTATTGGGCTATCCTTCCCGACGCTCACTCTATCGGGTAAACCACAAGGCTGCCGCCCATCAGCTCAAATTCCCAATATCTTTTGACCCTGGTGATTTCTGTGACGGTGTGACAAAAACGTGACAACCCTCATGTATCAAGGTTTGTAGGCTGTGACAAAGCTGTGATAAAGCTGTGACAACCTGTGACAAATTATTGGGCTATCCTTCCCGACGCTCACTCTATCGGGTAGAACAGGAGGCTGCCGTCCATTAGCTCAAATCCCCAATGTCTTTTAACCCCAGTGATTTCTGTGACGGTGTGACAAAATAGCTGTAGCTTTTGTCATGTATAGCTCATAGCCTGTGACAAACCCATGACAAACCCATGACAAACCTGTAACCGAAGACCCTGAGGTCGCAAGCCCCTGGATAAAATCCAGGGATATCGGACATGGGTTTGTCCCGACTGCTCTAGAACAACCGGAAGTGGATGGAATTGGAGCGAAGGAGGTTGGAGTTCACCCCAAAGCTAGATCAACAAGTTGCAACCAATGTAGGGGAACTGGAAAGCATCTGGAGCTGGGTAGTGGTCACGAAATCACTATAGATGAACCGATTGCACTGGGTCAGGTCAATATTGAATACCTCGTGGGTCTGTGTGTCCTTCACCTGAGCTAACAAGCGGCCAGGGTAAGATTCATTATCCAGAATTTCGACAACTAACCTCGACAACTTTCCATTAACCAGACCTTCAACGTGGGTGATTGTAGCGTTCTCTATTGTATCGTTCCCTACTGTCAACTCTTGATAGCGATCGCAGTAAAGACGAGTAACTAATGTCCCATCTGCCGCTGCCTGGGTGTCCTTAAACTCCTCTGGTATTTCCTGGTGAATCCAGAAGTGGCCTTGGTTTTTGTCGAAGCTGTCGAAACGAGAAGAGTTTTTGTTATCAGATGGTGGTTCATGTTCCACTGGTGCGATCGCTGGTATGTCCGCAACCTCCGATGCATTCTCTTGTGGTTCTATTGCCTGTACCTGCGGCTCTACTGTCTGCACCTGTGGTTCTATTACCTGTGGTTCTATTACCTGTGGCTCTATTGATGTCATAGCAGGCTCTGGGGATGAAACTTCCGCTGACATAAGTGGGACAGGGTCGGGGACAGAATCATTCCTCCTGAACTGTTCAATCTGTTTCTTGATTTCCTTCACTAATCGATCGCCATTAGGTGGTGTTGGTTCTGGAGGTTTACTCCCACCGCCTCCACCTCCTGGGTTGTTTCCTTTTGTTCTGTAAGTAACCGTTTCTCCGTCAGACAATAGGCTTATTACTCCCCTGATCTTGGGGTTTTGTGAGGTTACTTTAACTAATTCGCCAATAATTGAAACTAATTGTTTTTTGCCTAAACCCTTCTTTTTGCCCCTGCTCTGAAACCTTCGGCGAAGTTGGCTGATTGTAGTCTCACCTTTTTCTCGTACAAAATCGTAAACCTCTTGCGCTGTGCCAACAAAGGTCTTCTCAGGCTCATCCCCACCCTTATCTTCGTTCAATGAGAGGAAAATTTTAAACTGATCGATGTAGTAGTTAGCTAAGTAGATAGCCCTTTGCATAGTGTCTGCTGTGATTACACTCAAATCCTTGTCTGGCTCGTAGCAGCATTCGATGGAGTGCAGTAACAATGCCAATCGGGCTAAGTGGGAACACATCTTGCCCATCCATTTTGCCAGTCCTTTGCGCGACCCTGCATTCCTATACTGAATAGTCCGAAACTTTGTCCAGTTTTGCACATACAGCTTTTTGGCTTCAGGGGCTAGTCTGCAATTGATTCCTGGCGCTTGTTTCAGCAAAGACTGATAAAGATGGTCTAGGACATTACTAATATCCGTATCACTTTGACTCCAGGTGATAAAATCTTCAAATTCGGGACGACTTGGGTTTACGATCAGGAAGCGGGATATCAACCCATCAGGGTCGGTGTCTATATTTTTGAAAACCTTTTCCACTATTTCTGGCTGGATACCTCCAGTCATAGAAAAGTGGTTTCCGTTTTGCCTGTAACCTCTGGACTTATCTCTGCGAATAACCGATTTGTAGCTTGGTCCAGACCAGTAAGTTAACAGATCTTTCCTGAAGGAGCTATTTTTGTTGGAATGGAATCTGTCAGTGTCAAAAACAGAAGCAAACTCATCCTTAGCCCATAGACACCCAGCTCCCGGTGGTTGTTCTGCCAGTGTTGCTGCTAGAGACTCTGGAGTTACATCATCTACAAGCAGTAAGCGCTCTTTTAACTCTTCCTTGGCAAATAGTCGAGGGTTCCGTTCTGGATCTTCAAGTGCCTCTAACTTCGCCTTTTTATCCATGGCATCATAATGAGCCTTGATCACCTCATACTGCTCTTTCTTGTTTTCATAATCCAGATCAAGTCCTTTCTGGATTTCTAGTAAGGGGTTGAGAACGATATTGAATCCCGTAGTTTTCCCCATGGATGAATCAACGCAGGTAAGCAGCCACAGTATCGGATACTCTTTCCATGTTTTCTTTAGCGTTACACTGCGATCCTGTAATAGGGAAGCACAGGCAGCGAGTAATGGCTGAACAAGTAAGGCTGGGTCTAAGCTTTTTCCAGCTACACCCGATATGGCCTTAGCTAATATGGGAGGTAAGAACTTGTTGACGTCTAACTGAGTGTCCTTAGTTCCCAGATGATCGGATATCCTAGAGTTAATCTCATTTAATTCTATTCCTTTCTCTATTTCTGCTTTGCAATCCTGGTAAAGTTTCCTGAGGTCTCTTGAATTAAGCTTGTGTTCGGCAGCTGCTTGAAGAATTTTCGCTTCCAGGTCTACGCCCTCTAGCATTTCCCCGTTTTCATCAATGAAAAGATCTAGAACTAGCTCCTTCACATCAACTTGAGCTGCTTGACTCTCTCTCTTCTTGGATGACTCAATCTGGTTGTCCTCTGACTGCTTCGGAAATTCAATCTGTTCGATCTCCTCTTCTGTGATTCCATTCAGAATGTCTTCCTTAGTAGCTCCATCTGCGGTCCAATCCACAACATCTAAGCCGCCACTTGCCGGTAGTCGTTTCCATAAGTACGAGCCTGGGTAAGGGAAACACCAGTGAGTTGCGCCAGTGACTGCCTGGATCTTTTTCATGTGGTCGATTCCAGGCTTGTCTCGGTCAGGAACTAATACTAGTTTTGGGTAGCCTTTGAGGATTTCCCATTGCTCCTTGCAAAATCCACTGGTTCCACCTTTGTTTGTGGTGGCAACAAGGCTTGTGTTTGTAAATTCGTCTACACATGGCTCCCCTTCACAGGCAAAGATCCACTCTTCCCTGCGCATTGCTGCAAGGACCTTGGAATAGTTAAGTAGTCTTAAATCTTTTGGCTCTAAATCACCTAGCCCTCTGACCCACTTATGTCTTTCGGGATCCCAGTGCGATTGAAAAACCTGCTTGTCATCGGCTGAGTCTATGCGGGTCACTTTGGCTGCAGGTTTTCCCTTCTTGTTCTCATATGTCCATTCCCGTTTTTGAGCTTTCCTCTGTTTCTTTTCGTTCTTTGGCTCAAGGGTATAAAAGGTTGAATTGGAATTTTTGGGTGAGTGATTAGGGGTGATCTTCCGCCAATCCCCTACGCCCTCGGTATCTACTCGCTCACACCTGACAGCGCTTCCGTCGGTTGAAATGCTGCACCAATCAGGCTTGCCGCAGATCGGGCAAGTGGTTTTTAGTTTTTTTACGCCAATCCAACCGTTATTAGTAGTCATTACGCCACCTCCTCAGAGCTAAGGGGCTTGCAAATAAATAAGGTACCATTAGATAGGCTCAATCATAACATCCCATTTGGGAAGAGATTCAGACCTTTGCCACTGTTGTTTGTAGGGTTTTATATCAAATCCGGTTAAATAGTTATCGTTAAGCCTTGGCTGCCTGCCACCAATGAAAATGGGTCAGACCACGAATGAAGTCGCACTGCTTGAGTAAAACACAACAGCGAGCGCAAATTATCTGCT
>NZ_JAAHHU010000410.1:0-3759 GCF_010672095.1 Moorena sp. SIO3I6
AGTCCCACTTCCCCCAAAGCATCATAAACCCTTTGTGACCCCAACTCTGGATGTCCCATCCGCAATTCTTCCAGGATAGTCTTACCACAGAAATGCCGTTCTGGAAACTGAAACACTAATCCTGCCAGTTGTGGTAGCTGGTCGTTTGTGAGTTCGGTTTCTCCCCAAAAGATGTTTCCTGCCGTGGGCTGGGCTAATCCTGCCAAAATTTCCAATAATGTGCTTTTACCAGAACCACTAACACCAATCACTAGTCCCAATTCTTGTGGTGCTAGCTCTAGACTCAGACCCTTCAAGATCGGGGTGGAGCTAGCTGGTGGATGATAGGTTAAGTCTCTAAGATATAGCATTGCCTTTTGCCCACTCCTTCCCTTCTCCCAAAATTTTGGAGGTTTCAAAATTTCATAGACATTACTATCTTAAGCACTCAGCTATCAGCTATCAGCTATCAGCTATCAGCTATCAGCCATTAGCCTTTGGGCCACGCTATGGGAATGGCTGACCGCTGACCGCTGACAGCTGTTCGCGCAGCGTGCGCGTAGCGCATATGCTTACTTACTATCTTATCCCCCAACTTCCGGTACTATGGAACCTGGCATCAAGTGCAACGTCAGTACTGAGGTTAGTAGCATATATTTTTAATATTGCCACAATGACGATGAACCAACGGTTTCGAGCACCAAAACAGATAGTTAAAGCCTGTGTCAGCACAGCAGTTGTATTAATCGGTTTATGGGGAATGCCCACCTTGGCAGCTGACCCCTTTCGCGACAGTAATCCTCGGAACATTGATGACACTGTTCAAGATGCGTTTGACTTCTTCTTCAAGGAGGGAAACTATAAAGAGGCTGAAGCTTATCTAAAAAAATCGGAATCTAGGCAGTCTAAAGAACCCATGACCTATGCTATGCTATCATCTCTAGCTTACTTAGATCAAGATTGGGAAACCTTCAAGACCTACGGAACTAAAACTCTTAAGACTGCTAAGGAAATGATTGCCTCTGATCCTTTGCGAGGTAATCTCTACACAGCAGTAGGTTATTTTTTGGAAGGGGCTTACGATTTTGAAAAAGAAGGTCCTATCAGTGCCTTGACTAAATTACATAAAGTTTTTGAATATCTGGATGAAGCAAAAGAAATTGCTCCTAATGACCCAGAGCTAAACTTGATTACAGGCTACATGGATTTAATGTTAGCTGTCAATTTACCATTTTCTGACCCATCTCAAGCCATTGACAAGTTAGAAACCTATGCTTTACCATCTTATTTAGCCTATCGAGGCATTGCTGTAGGATATCGAGATTTAAAGCAATATTCTAAGGCAATAGACTATGTAGACCGGTCAATGGAAACAACACCAAGCAACCCAGATGTACTTTACCTTAAAGCACAAATTTTGCGAAAACTGGGGCAGGAGGAAAAAAGTTTAGATTTTTTTAACAAAGCTTTAGAAAAACAGAATCAACTGCCAAAACGCCACGCTGCTCAAATTACTTACGAGCAGTGCAAACTTGAAAATAAACTCACAGACGGGGATAGGAATTGCTCCAAGGAACGGAATCGCATCCGGAAGCGGGGAACAGAAGTGGTTCAGAAGGATGACTAAGTTGAAGGTTGAAGGTTGAAGGTTAAAGGTTAAAGGTTGAAGGTTGAAGGTTGCAGGTTGAAGGTTGCAGGTTGCAGGTTGCAGGTTGCAGGTTGCAGGTTGCAGGTTGCAGGTTGCAGGTTGCAGGTTGCAGGTTGCAGGTTGCAGGTCTTACTAAGGACTTAGAACTCAGAACTTAGAACTCAGAAGTATATTTCACGGAAGTCTTGTTCAACAGTGAATCTTGATCAGGTATAATCACTCTCGTAAAGAGTTCGGGATTGTCCTTGACTTATGGTTCGCCTCAAGATAGTTAACAAGTTTGATAGCAGTTTCGTCCTAGCTCCAGAAGCCCGAGACCAGTTATTTGCTTTACTAACCGGGGAAAACTTCTTGGCTCAAGTAGCTGAAGCGGCTCAAGCTGACAGGGTTGAGTTTACTGAATTACTGTTTCAACCAGTTCCCTACACCACTTCAACCCCTAAGGGAATGCCAGCGGACTATGAGCAGTATCACGAATCTGATGATTATATCATCATTAATGTACCTCCTAACTTCATGTTCAAAGCCAAAATATTTAATCCCAGTCGCCTGTGTGGGATTTATCGCAAATTTCAATAAAATTTAGTTTTTATATTTATTTTTTAATAGTAATTTTTAATCCCATCCCATGCTCACCTCTGATAATCAAATTCCATCTCTGAAGGATTTAGAATTTATTCCCTATCTGGATGAAACGGGAAATCTACCAGAATATTTACAAAAAAAGATTGGTGTATACGCTATTTTTGACCAAGATAAAACCCTGAGATTTGTGAATTATTCCCGGGATGTATATATCAGCATCAAACAACATTTAGTTCGTCAGCCTCACTCCTGCTATTGGCTAAAAATAGAAACCATTGAAAAACCTAACCGGAGTCGATTAGAAACGATTCGTAAGGCATGGATTGAAGAGAATGGTGTGATACCGGTAGGGAATGGAGAGCAGGAAAATCTCTGGAGTCAGCCGATTGATGCTAAAGTGACAATGACTGAAGCAGAGCAGTTAGACTATGAGCAAAGTGAGGAATTAGCAAAAACGAAGATTCTCAAAAAAATTGCTCGGAGAGTTGAAGCTAAAATTAAAGATGAGCTAGAATCCCGAGGGGTAAAGACTGAAATTCGCTTCAATCCTAAGCTTAAAGAAAAGGGTTTACTTGACATAAAATGACTATCTCAACGGCTCATCCAGCTCTGCTAGTTCTCGCTGATGGCACAACTTACCAAGGCTGGTCTTTCGGAGCGACTGGTACAACCATTGGTGAAGTAGTGTTTAACACTGCTATGACGGGTTATCAAGAGGTGGTGACAGATCCCAGCTACTGCGGTCAAATTGTGACCTTCACCTATCCAGAATTAGGCAATACTGGTGTTAACCCGTCCGATGAAGAATCTGCTCATCCTCAAATCAGAGGTGCAATTGCCCGTAACATCTGCTACCGGCCCAGTAACTGGCGCTCTACCCAGTCCTTGCCCGATTATCTGGCGGAACATAACATCCCAGGAATTTACGGCATTGATACAAGGGCATTGACCCGCAAAATACGCTCCATTGGTGCGATAAACGGTGCCATTTCCACAGAAATCCTTGACTCCACTGAGTTATTGTCCCAAGTGCAAGCGGCTCCGAGTATGGCAGGATTAAATCTAGTTAAAGAAGTGAGCACTGACGAGGTTTACGAATGGTCTGATCCTACGGAAGCAAATTGGGAGTTCGGTCCGGCAGTTGATGGGGTAGAAAAGGACAAGGGTTTGACAGTTGTTGCTATCGATTTTGGCATCAAACGTAATATTCTCAAGCGTCTAGCTAGCTACAATTGTCGGGTAATTGTCGTCCCTGCTAATACACCGCCAGAAGAAATTGCTAAGTATAATCCCGATGGGATATTTCTGTCCAATGGACCAGGGGATCCGGCTGTAGTACTCGAAGGCATCTCAACCACCAAAGCCTTATTGGAGCGTCAGCAACCTATTTTTGGCATCTGCATGGGACATCAGATTCTTGGTCTTGCCCTAGGAGCGCAGACCTTTAAACTTAAATTTGGTCACCGAGGTTTGAATCACCCAGCCGGTTTGCAGCAAATGGTGGAAATTACTAGCCAAAACCATGGTTTTGCTATTGATCCCGATAC
>NZ_JAAHHU010000411.1:0-3749 GCF_010672095.1 Moorena sp. SIO3I6
TGTAGGTAAATCTTTACATAAACTGATGTTTTATTACGAAATAACATCTGCAAACGATGCTATAAATAACTTCTTTAAGTTGTTGGATATAGTTGCATAAAATAATCAGGTATATATCATAAATCGTCGTGATGGGGAGAATGTTGCTTTGATTACAGAATCTGATTTGAGGAGTTTAGTAGAGACAGTTTATCTGTTAAGAAGCCCTACCAATGCAATGCGCCTGCTGGATGCAATTGAGGAGTCTAAGGCTGGAAAAATCAAACCTCAAACCATTGAAGAACTTTACTCTGAGTTGGGCATTGAGCAAGCATAAGAAGAAAAGGGCTGAATCCGATCAAGTAAAGCCAGTGGTTGTTAAGCCAATTTCCCGACTGTAGTAAGTAATTTCTTGGAATCGCTATTTAGGAGCAACCCTTCTCTGTCTTCGACATCTGAAAGATCTTCCAGCATTTCTAATAAATAACCGTTTGGTTCTGCTACACACCAACAATAGGGATTCATTTTGTCCGGATGTCCTTCTGGTAAATCTGTTGCTACCATAGTTTGATAATGCCTAGCCAGAAGCTTCGCTAACCACAAATAGTCTTTCCCTAGTGAAACTCCCTTTGTATAGGAAATAGTTATATCCATAGGAAAACCTATGTCATAGTCATTTATCATTACAAATGCTTCGGCTTGACTATCAGGATAGTTTAAGGTTTCACATCTTAAATCGAGGGTTTGATATCAAAATTCAATCAACTCATATTCATCTACTACTTTATTTAGGTAAAATTCCATTTCTGGAACATAACTTACGGCGGTTTGCATAACCATCAGGTACACAAAACGGGCTAAGATAGGATTACATTGTCTTATGAAGGTTTTTGATATGACAAGTTTATTACAGTATGTCACGAATGAGCAGGGAGAACGAGTTGGGGTTTTATTGGATTGGAACACCTATTCTCGACTCGCTAATCCATTAGGGTTGGATGAGGAGTGTTTACTTGGTTTGAGTGTAGATGAGTTAGAAGCACTGGCAACTTGTAAATTGGCTGTGGCAGATCAAACTCGTTTGGATGATTTAGTGGCCAGAAATGTAGAATCATTGCTCTGCACTGATGAGGTGGCTGAGTTAGATGACTTGTTGGGAAAGGCGGATCAATTGACCATTCTCAAAACTCGCGCCAGATATATATACAATCTCTGTGCTTATAAAATGGGACAACGGCAGCGTGAGTGTTTAGATTCGGATTGAGTTACAGGGACAAATTCGTAATCGCTTTAGTTATTCTATTTATCGACAATTTTGATTCTTATTTTTCAGACGTTGAGCGAGTAAACAATCCTCAAAGCTCAATGCTTCTTCGTCTAGGAAGTTGGAAATTGCCATTTCAATGGTAGCTTCGAGGGAACATTCGAATTCCGTAGACTTTTCCTGGAGTGCAACCTTTATGTAGTCAGGCAGTGCGGCTCGTTCTAAGTAAGAGCCTCCCGTAAGAGGGAGAGGTACGACTTAGGGGCGCGAGGTAAAAATCCTCAAACCTAACTGTCTGTTGAATAGTGGTGAAAGTCCACTCCATTAGAAGATATGTGACTCCTTATCTGGCCACACCGAGATAGGCGGCAACCTATCAGAGTGACGCTGGCATCAGGGCGGAATCAGAGGTAATTCAGATGTGCCACACTGCCGCTAAAAGGGAGGCGACATGGGTAACAGTAGCAAAAGTCCTGAAAAAGTGTCTTATTACAAAGCCGCAATCTGACTAGCAATGCGAGACTTCACTCTTTTATCCTCACGGAGTTTTTGCCTGGATATCCGTAATCTTCGAGGAAAGAGTAGGCAAATTGGACTGCCCTAAATCGTCAAAATAATCTAACAGACGGAACGAGTAAAAACGACAGCAACAATGAGTCTGTGGAAAGGTCGAAACCTCAGTAAGCTATGCCAAGCCTAATCCTCACTGTCGGGTAAGATGCAGTCGAATAACTGACTGCGGGTATCAAAATATACAAACCTTAGGAGAGCATAGGTAGACGCATGTCAAAACGATATAGCGACCTCTGGAAAAGCCAAAAGTGGAAAAAACTCCGCCAAAATCTTTTCCGCCTACAAAAGAGAGTATATAAAGCAGTTCGAGCCGGTGACCGGAAGAAGGCACGGTCGTTACAGAAACTGATTCTGAAATCCCGCGCTGCCCAACTTTTGGCTGTCCGTCAGGTAACACAACTAAATAAAGGGAAAAGAACGGCTGGAATTGATGGCCTGTCAAGCCTCAATTACAGACAACGAATGGAATTGGTAGAAACATTGAACCACTATGGCCACGACTGGAAACATAGCGGACTACGTGAAATCCCTATACCTAAAAAGAATGGGAAAATAAGGATGTTGAAAATACCGACCATCAATGACAGAGCCTGGCAGTGTCTAATTAAATTCGCGCTGGAGCCAGCTCACGAAGCAGGATTCAGCAAAGATAGTTACGGATTCCGAACAGGAAGGTGCGCCCAAGACGTTCAAAAACGCCTATTCAACCACCTAAAATCCGACAAAAACGGAATCACAAAAAGGGTCATCGAATTAGACATCAAAAAGTGCTTTGACCGTATCTCCCATACCTCAATAATGGAGAGGGTTATAGCCCCCACATCTATAAAAACGGGAATATTCCGCTGCCTTAAAGCCGGGGTAAACCTAGAGTTCCCTGAATTCCCTGAATTCCTCGAACAAGGAACCCCTCAAGGGGGAGTGGTCAGCCCTCTTCTAGCTAACATCGCACTCGACGGAATAGAGGACATACACACTAGTCTGAGGTACGCCGATGACATGGTATTTATCCTAAAGCCAAAAGACAATGCCACGAAGATATTAGACAAAGTCAAAGTCTTCCTAGCAGAACGCGGGATGGAAATCAGCGAAGAAAAGACCAAGCTGACTAAAGCGACAGACGGATTTAACTTCCTGGGGTGGAATTTTCGAGTCCAGAAAAACGGAAAATTCCGGTCAATTCCCTCAGAGGAAAACCACCGGAATATACGGAAGAAGATTAAAGCCGTTGTTAACAACTCGAATTATGGCGCTAAAGTAAAAGCCGAGAAACTAGCATCCATTGTACGTGGATGGCGGAACTACCATAATAGCTGCGATATGAGCAGCGCTCGGGATTCTTTGTGGTTCATGCGCAACACTGCCCACCGAAAATTCCTAAAGGAAAAGAAAGTAAGTCGGTATAGAGCTAATGAACTATGTAAAAAAGCATTCCCAAAAGTAGGGTATAAACAAAACCAACACGTGAACGTAAGGGGCACCAAGTCACCCTACGATGGTGACCTGGTGTATTGGAGTCAGCGGAATTCACGCCTATACTCCAACGCTACGTCAGAAGCTTTGAAAAAGCAAAGCCATTCCTGCGGATATTGCGGGTTAAGGTTCACGGAAGACGAGGATGTACATCTTCATCACATAGATGAAAACCACGACAACTGGTCAAAAAAGAACCTATTAGCAGTTCATCGAAGCTGCCACCAGCAGTTACACTGGAGTCAAAAAGATACCTAGGAGCCGTGTGAGGCGAAAGTTTCATGCACGGTTCTGGAGCGGAGGTGCTCCCCGTAATAGGGGACATCGACCGTAATAAATCTAACCAAGACATTGAGCTTTTCCTGTCTAAAAAGCCTAGCATTTTGAAGCGCATACTAAGTCAAGCCAAACGCTCTCTGGCTGATGCGGCTTCTGTAAATACAACCCGTTGGAAGCTATA
>NZ_JAAHHU010000412.1:0-3745 GCF_010672095.1 Moorena sp. SIO3I6
TAGCGGTCCCGTTGCCAATCTTACTCATCAACTGTTCACGACGCTCTTTATATTCGGTTTGTGGAATCATTTAGTTATTGGTTAGTTGTTCGCTATATTTCTTTTTAGCCCAAGTCTACCTATATAGAACCGGTTAATGGCAATTTTACCGTATAGGTTGTACCAACTCCGACTTGACTAGTTAAGGTAATTTGACCACGATGCAAATCCACAAACTTGCGGATCATGCCTAACCCCATTCCTGAAGAAGACATAGAACCAATATTACTAGCTCGGAATAACGCTTCAAATAATTGTCCCTGACTTTCGGGCACAATCCCACTGCCTTGGTCTTTTACCTGGAACACAATTTGGTTATCTTCACAAAACATTTCCAAAGCAATCATACTACCCTTCAAGGAGTAATGAGTTGCTAAGGTCAGCAAATTGCTCAAAATTTGCCGTAGGATTTGTTCATCCAGCTCAACTAGGCCAGGGGAATCCTGAGGAATCAAGCCGATAGTATAGCGCTTTCCCACCATGATTTGGTACTCTTCCACTAAACTGCGGCAGAATTCAACCACATCTACGGGCACACAGTTGAGCTGGAGTTCACCGGATTCAGCCTTGCTTAAGGTCAGAACATCTTCCATAATTCGAGTCATTCGCATCACTGATGATTGAATCCGATACAAGTTTCTTTCTTGTTTGTGCGGTGACAACTTGGACCCGTATTTTTGCAGCAGTTCAGCAGCAGTTAAAATAATCGATAGGGGAGTGCGAAACTCATGGGAAATCCTAGCGATTAGGTCAGATTTCAGTGCCCCTAGTTCTTGTACTGCAGACAATAGTTGACCCGCTTGAGCTTCAGCTTGTATGCTAGCGCCAGCTTTGGCTGGCAATTTTACTCTTTCTACTGCCAATAATTCTGGTTGTTGCTGTTCCCTGATATTCCACAGCACAAGAACTACACCCTTGATGGTACCATCTTCTTCTGTAATCGGGGAAGCACTATTTCCCACGGAGATCTTGCTACCGTCTTTGGCAATCAAACCTATGCCCTGATCCACAAAAATGACCCTTTCTTCCTGAAGCACTTCCATGACTGGGTTCTGGAGTGGGGTATCAGTCCGTTCGTCTACAATTTGAATCACATCTGTAATGCTGTGCCCAGAAGCTTCTGCTACTGTCCAGCCAGTGAGGGTTGCAGCGGCTGGGTTGATGTAGGTGATTGCCCCTGTTTCATTGGTAGCGATCACGGCATCATTAGTGGAGCTGAGTATTGTTGCTAGCAAATTCTGCTGTTTGACTAACTCTTTTTCCAGCTGGTGCCGATAGAGGGCCGTTTCAATCGCTACCCGCAATTCCCGTTCGTTAAATGGTTTGATCAGATACCCGAACGGTGCTGTCATCTTAGCTCGGGCTAGGGTAGTCTCATCAGAGTGGGCTGTCAAATAGACTACTGGAATCTGGAATTGCTCTCGGATGCGCTGAGCAGCAGTTATGCCATCTATATCGTTTGGATCTAAGGTAATATCCATCAGGACTAAATCAGGCTGGTTATTGGCAGTGCTGCTGATAGCGCCCGTGCCAGAGGTGACGCTATCGGTTACGGTGTATCCCAACTGTATGAGCTGTTCAGCAATAACTTCAGCTGTGATCGCTTCATCTTCAACCACTAAGATGTTTATTTGTGACATTTCCTAGTTATGGAATTGCTTTTCAAGTTACCTTGGGTTGTCCCTTGTCTTAACCTTTAAGCAAGCCAGTTTGTTCTCCCTACTTAATAACTTTTGCCTTGATTCTGTGCTGCCGGTTAGTTAACTGCTAAGCTATCAGCTATCAGCTATCAGCTATCAGCTATCAGCTATCAGCTATCAGCTATCAGCTATCAGCTTATGCCCATCACAGGCTAGAAGCCTGTGCCACGGTACTTGAGGTGCTAGGAGGCGCTTTAACTGCAGCGGGTCGGATGAGTAAAACGAGCAGGGATTTTCAACCAGCCGTACCAGCCCGTAAGCTTGTTTACTACCTCCCGTTGATTACCATGATAGCTGACGGCTGATAGCTGAATGCTTACGTTAACTGCATCACAACCTAATAGTTCTATATCACAATTCGAGGTGGGTCTTGAAAAATTTACTAATGCTTTAAGCTTGTTTAAACAATTTTAAACTTTATTAAAATTTAATTTTCAACATAACACCATGACTTGTATCTAACTCAACTTCACCTTTGAGTTGCTTAGTGGCTAGGGTATGGACTAAGCGTAGACCGAGGGTCTTGGGGTTATCTAAATCTATACCTTCTCGGATGCCAAGACCATTGTCACTGACGATCAGTTCAAAATAGTTATCCTCATGGCACTTAAAGTCAACAATAATTTCACCGTTATCTCCTTCTGGAAAAGCATGTTTGAGGGAATTGGAGACTAACTCATTAATAATTAAACCACAGGTAATTGCCCTGTCGATGTCCAGAAATGTCTGAACAAAATTAACCTTAATCCTAGGGGGATTATTAGTACAAGCATAAGATCCTAATAAGTCCTTAGTCAGGGATTGAATATAATCTTGGAAGTCAATCTGGGTGAGGTTCTTAGAGCCATAAAGTTTCTCATGGATTAAGGCCATGACTTGGAGACGATTGCGGCTTTCACAGAGGATATCGAGAATACTTTCATCATCTATATATCGGGACTGGAGGTAAAGGAGTCCTGAGACAATTTGTAAATTGTTCTTGACCCGATGGTGAATCTCTTTAAGCAGTATATCCTTGTGTTGGGCTTCATTAGTTGCTGCTTCTGCTCTGATGCGATCGCTAATATCTCGACCTTCTAGGATTAACAACACTATATTTCCGTTCTCATCCCGCAACGGTTTCACGGAAAACTCCATCGTGATCACTTGACCCTGTAACCCTAGCACCGACCCTTGATAACGGACAAACTCACCGTTAGCGGCTTGAGCGATCGCATTTTTTAAAGGATTCTCGGTTTGAGTAGACTGTGTCCACCATTGGATTTGCCAGAAGGGCTTACCCACAATCTCTGACGGAGTTAATCCGCTAAAGTTAAGGGCAGTTTGGTTGGCTTCGAGCAAGGTACCATCTGGTTGCAGGAGCCATGTAAATTGGCTGGTCTGGTCAAAGATGGCGTGAAATTTCCGCTCACTCTCTGCCAAAGCTTCCTCGACTTGCTTGGCTTTGGTAATGTCAGTGACAATACCATCAATGCGTATCGGGATACCATGGGCATCGGTGTGAATTTGTACATGATCACGAATCCAGCGCACCTGCCCATCAGAGCGCACGATTCGATATTCTAAGTCTTGACCGTCAATTGCCAGAAGTGATTGGGGTGACAACGGCAATGAGTTATTGCTAAAAAAATTTCGCTTTTGCTGAACTCGTTCTCGGTCTTCTGGGTGGATTACCTCTAGCCAAAGATTTGAGTTACCTAAAAAATCGGATATACTATAACCATAAAGACTATCAACAGCGGAGTTGAGGTAAAGCAGTCTGGAGGTTTGGGGGCGCACGGACCAAACCACATCCTCAAGGGAACTCAAAATACTTTCAAGTCGATTTTGGCTTAACTGTAATGCCAATTCGTTTTTTCCGAGGGCTTCTTGAGCCAGAATGCGTCCGCGAATCTGATACTTTTAACCCTGACAAATCGTGACATCCTGGACGTTTAGTACGTCTGCGGAGTCAGATAAGCTGAGTACTACATCCCAGACACTGTCAAGGAAGGTGGTATCCAACA
>NZ_JAAHHU010000413.1:0-3717 GCF_010672095.1 Moorena sp. SIO3I6
TTACGTTCTTGGAGCGTAGCAATATCTTCAATGCGCAGGGCATAGTGACGCAGTTGAGCATTAGCCTTAGCCAGCTCTTCCCGACTTTTTCGTTCTGAAAGTACAGTATCCACTAATAGCTGCAAAACGATTAAGACCAATACAAATATAAAGACAGAAGTCAATAAGATAAATAGTAATCGCTCCGGAATCAACCCTGTTGGTGGTGCTCTGAACACAGGAGGTGGTCTAAAGGGAGGACGATGCCTCAGACCATGATGCTGAAATCGAACCATTTGCTTCATTAGAAATAATATAACCGCAAATCCAGTCATCATTAAGCGACCTTGGAACTCGAATATAAAACAGTTGCGAACAACTAATATAATTAACATCAGTTGCAATAACCGAATGTGTCCCACTATGGATGCTAAAACAATTACCCCAATTTCGGCGGCAGTGTAAAGTACCTTATAAATAGGCTTATTTGTTGGTAATCTCAATCCCATTAACCCAAATACTGCCAGGCAAACTAGATTCAGTAGTGGCGACCTAGGTAGCATGGGAAAGGGAAGTTTTAGTAATTCCACCAAAGCGGTAATGATCAGCAGTATCCACTCCAGGTAGAGCAAAAATCGAATGGGGTGGTTAGTAATGTGAATAGGATGCCGCATTCACGATTGTTGTAAACAAGCAATAACAAACAACCAATAACCTTAATCCATGTGTCAAAGGTAATGCAAGACCCATTGGTCATGTCTAGCCCAGGACTTTAGTCCTAGAGGAATTGGGGTCTTTTGCCTCATGTGGTTTCACCCTCCCCCTTTTTAGGATAGAGACATCAAACAGAAATCAGCTCACCTAAAAACACTTATAAACAGCTAAATAGTGAACATCATGAACATCAAGCGCTTTTCTCTACTGGCAGGTATCGCAGCAATTACCCTCACTAGTTTTCCCATGGCAGTTAATGCCGAAGAACTTCCTCCATTTTTATCTAATCTGAACATCACTGACCAGCAAAAAGAGCAGTTTGAGGACATCATTAACAATACTGACTCCAAAATTGAGGATATTCTCACTCCTGATCAACAACGGCGCTTTGAAACTATAAAAGTGCTCCGCCGTCAACTGCGAGACGCAAGGGAGGGTCTGAATCTCTCTGAAGAGCAGTTAAAGCAAATGCAAGACATTAACAGGTCAGCACGATATGAGATGAGGGGTATTCTCACCGAGGAACAGCGCCAACAAATTCGTCAAGAAATAGGAGCATTTCGAGGTAAAGGCCCATTGAGACGGAGATTTTTCCAGAACTAGATTATCTCTTGGAATACAAAGTACTAACTCTCTTGATATAACTTGTTAAAGGTGCGCTTAACTCATTAATAATTAAATTCGCCACGGGTCGCACCTAATTGTTAAGTGTTAATTGACAAACCATTAACACTTAACAAGTTTTTTTTATTACCACCATAAACACTATCCTTTCCAATACCTTTAAAATCGGTGTTGCGTCAGTCTTTGAATGAATAGGAGTAGAGTGGGCATCCTGCCCGCCCGAAAATAAGGAGGAAACTGGCAAGATGCCAGTTCTACACAAGATGCCAGTTCCACCCAAGATGCCCATTCCACCAAGATGTCCACTCTACAAAACTATTACAATCATTCTATTATTAAGCAACGCCTGGAACCGAGGTGCTTTGCCTGATCATGGGATTGACCATAGGTCACGCTACGGGATGCTCCTGTGCAGCCGCTATGCGATGCTCCTTTGGAGCCGCTACGCGAACGCATTTACTGTACCTAGTCATTAACAAAAATGTGGCCACCCACTGGACTTGTTGCTGCGTGAATGCAATAGTTTTTTTGGAAACCTGGAACTGAGGCGCTTTGGCTGATCATGGGATTGACCATAGGTCACGCTACGCGAACACATTTACTGTACCTAGTAATTAACTTTGATATCGCCACTCACTCGACTTATTGATGCGCTAATGCAATAGTTTTTTTGGAAACTTGGAACTAGAGTAATGGCTGGAATGGGATCCATAGGTCACGCTACGGGATGCTCCTGGGTCGCCGCTACGCGATGCTCCTTTGGAGCCGCTACGCGAACGCATTACTACACCTAGTAATTAATACCTAAAATCTTATCCCTTGCATCTTATCCAAAATTCTGTTACATTAATAGTATCGTTAACGCAATGGTTAACTCCCCATGATGATTTCCACCGCACAAGCCGCTGATTTACTAGGTGTTTCCGCCACTCGCGTCCGTTACCTTCTCAGCAAAGGCAGAGTTAAAGGAGCCTATAAAGTGGGTAGAACTTGGGTGATTCCTCTGTTTGATGGCATGCCAGTAGTCACTCCCGGCACTCGGGGTCCCAAGCGGAACTGGTCAAAGCGCAGAGAGTACACTAAGGCTGTGATTCATGTTAACCAGAGGGTAATTCGCAACAATCTCAAGACAGGGGAGCGTAACCCTGTGATTACCGTAAAACGAGGCTCTCAAAACACTTATGGTCATACGGTGGAAGTCAATGGGCCGTGTAGAGTCATGTATCGCCCCGATGATCCCCTCAAATGTGGAGCAAGGGTGTGGATTGAGACTATTTCTGATTTTAAAGTTATTTAATTTAGTAACAGCTTACCTGACTAGACATCTACCTGATTAGACTAGGAAACGCTATACTCCAGAGAAACATCATCACTGGTATGGAAAAGACCAATTAAAGGATCAGGGAAGTCGGATGAAACGCTTTTATTTATATTCAAGTTTGTTGATTGCTAGCTTCTTTCTACTATTGCTTGGAGAGGAGGGATTAGCACTTATTGTCAAAACCAATCGTCGATTGTCAGGTTTTTCTGTAGATAGCCGTAACTATATTTATCTGGAAAGTGCTAGAAACCATGTCACAAAGGTTCCTACTGCCAAAATCCAAATTATCGATGTAGCCACTAACGCTTGTGTCAAGAAAGGTTGTCTAGAAACTAACTATAACTACTCGGATTCCAATCTCACTCCTAAAGAGGCTGAAGAGAGTTTACTCAGGAAAACCCAAAGAATAAGACAGAGCTTAAGACTCAATCAATTAAAAGTAGGACTCAAACTGCCAATTATTGAGCGTTCCATTCAACCCAATGGCACAGAAACGGTTAAGGTCTTGGTGGATAAAGAAAAAGACCCACTAGAGATTCGTTTAGAACAAATTTATATTCCCTCAGTTTTATCTGGAGGAATGTCTGATATAGACCGGGCTTCAATGCACCTAGTCATTAATTACAATTATCGCCAACTGACCCTAGGTAAACTGAACAATTACCGTGAAGCTATCAGGAAATATTCCATCAGAGAAGTTCGCTTATCCCCCAATAGACAGAACATAGTTGTACTGATCAATCTCCACCAAGCCACCTATAACGCTGACTTTCAGACAACCTTTGTTCAAAGTTTTCCGATCTAAACTACTTTTGCCTTCTGCCTTTTGCTTTCTAACAGTTTAGTGGTGAAGCGTGCCATTAGGCATAATTGCCCCACTGATCAACGTATTCCTCAAGTCAACATCACTCAGGTCTACGCCAGCCAGTTTAGCATCCTTAAGTTGTGCCCCATGGAGATTAGCACCACTTAGGGTTGCCTTGGTTAAGTCAGCACCAGTTAAATTTGCCCCTAACAAGTCAGCACCTGTCAAATTAGCCCCTGCCAAGTTTGCCTGACTCAGGTTTGCCCCCCAAAGG